>JAAYAS010000031.1 GCA_012719255.1 Microbacteriaceae bacterium
CTCGAGGCGCTCGTGGAAGTCGCGGATCGCATCCGGGTCGGTGATGAGCGGGTAGTCGAGGCAGTTGATCGCGGCGAACGCCTCGAACATGTTCGAGTCGTAGTGCCCGTCCATGTCGCGGCCGTAGTACGAGTCGCTGAGGAGGAAGAACAGCTGCGGGTCGGCCGAGTCGAACCAGTCGGCGAACGCCATCGAGAGGTACTGCCAGGAGCTCGAGTCGTACATCGACACGGTGATCGCCATCTGCACGACGCCGCTCGTGAGCACCCGGCCGTCGTGGTTCTTCGGCAGCGTGCGGTCGACCTCGTCCATCACGGCCTGCATCTCGGCGATCGCGCCGTCGACATCGGTCGAGCGGTAGGGGCAGTCGGCCGAGCTGAAGCAGTCGCGCAGGTAGTTGCGGGTGGCGTCGCCGAACTTCTGCTGCTGGTCGATGACGACGTCGAACATCGGCACGGTCGGGTCGGTGGCGCCGTCGAGCACGATGCGGCCGACGCGCTCGGGGTAGCGGTCGATGTACTGGGCGCCGATGTCGGTGCCGTACGAGAGGCCGAAGTACGCGAGCTTGGTGTCGCCGACGAGGGCGCGCAGCAGGTCGAGGTCCTGCACGGTCGAGGCGGTGTCGACGAAGCCGAGCAGCTCGCCCGTGTTCATCGCGCAGTCGCGGCCGAAGGCGATCGCCTGCTCGACGCCCCACTCGTTCCACTCCTCGGGGGTCATCGAGTCGGCGCCGTCGGGCACCCCGTAGAAGTAGTCGTCCATGCCCTCGTCGTCGCGGCACTCCACCGCGCTCGAGCGGCCGACGCCGCGCGGGTCCCAACCGACGATGTCGTAGTTCTCGCGCAGGTCGGCCGAGAAGAAGTAGTCGGCGCTCATGGCGACGAAGTCGGCGCCGCTCGCGCCGGGGCCGCCGGGGTTGGTGAAGAGCGTGCCCTGCGAGGCGCCGTCGGCGGGCCGCTTCACGAGGAAGAGGTCGATCGGGTCGCGCTCCCCCGGCGCCGACCAGTCCATCGGCGCCTGCACGGTCGCGCACTCGTAGTCCTCGGGCGCGGTGAGCGAGGCGTCGCACGCCTGCCAGTCGATCTCCTGCTCGAAGAAGCCGAGCGCGTCGGGGGCCGTGCTCTCGTCGACGAGCACCATGCCGTCGTCGCCGCCCTCGTCGACGCCGGTCGCCGTGAGCTCCTCGATGAGCGTGCAGCCCGACAGCGCGATCACCGCCGCGGTGCCGGCGGCGAGGGCCGCGAGGAAGCGGGCGCGGGGCCGCGCGGTCCGGTCGGTCATCTGGTCCTCCATCGTCGTGGCCCGCGGGGCGGCGCCGGGATGCGGTCGGGTCAGTCGGCCGCGAACTCGAGCAGCAGCGCCTCGAGCGCGAGCGTCGGCGGCACGTTCACGGCGAGCCGGGCCCGCGCCGTCGAGATCGCGCCAATGCTATCGAGGGCCCGCTGGGGGCCGAAGCGCTCGGCCGCGCGTTCGATCTCGGGTCGCCGCGCCTCGTTCACGAGACGGACCGGCGCGTCCACCGCGCGCATGAGCACATCGCGCCAGAGCGACTGCGCATCGGTGAGGATGCGGTCGACGCCGTCGAGCGCGGCGCGCTTCGCGCGGCGCTTCTGGTGATCCTCGAGGTCCTTGAACATCGGCCGCAGCTGCCGCGGCGGTGCGGCGCCGGGCTCGAGGCCGAGGCTGCGCACGAGCTCGGCGCGCTCGCGCTCGTCGCGGTCGGCGGCGACCGCCTTGCCGTCCTCGTCGGCGATCGCGACCCACTCGGCCGCCTTGCGCACGGCCTCGCCGGCGCTGCGCAGCCCGAGCATCCCCTCGAGCGCGCGCTCCCGCCGCTCCCAGGCCTCGGGGGTCGTGACGAGCCGGGCGGCCATGCCGACGTGGCTCTGCGCCTCCTCGGCGGCGCGCAGGGCGAGCGCGGGGTCGACGCCGTGGCGGCGCACGAGCAGCTCGGCGACGTCGTCGGGCGCGGGCACGCCGAGGGCGACGGTGCGCACGCGCGAGCGGATCGTCGGCAGCAGGTCGGCCTCGCTCGGCGCGCAGAGCACCCACACGGTGGTGAGCGCGGGCTCCTCGATCGCCTTGAGCAGCGTGTTCGAGGTGCGGGCGACCATGCGGTCGGCGTCCTCGACGACGATGACGCGGTGGTCGGCGCTCACCGGCGCGAGCGAGGCGCGCTCGACGAGGCCGCGGGCGGTGGCGATGTCGAGCAGCGTCGTCTCGGTGACGACGGCGGTGAGGTCGGGATGCGTGCGGGCGGCGACCTGCGCGCACGACGGGCACTCGCCGCATCCGCCCTCGGGGCACAGGAGCGCCGCCGCGAACGCGTAGGCGGCGGTCGAGCGGCCCGAGCCGGGCGGGCCGGTGATGAGCCACGAGTTCGTGAACGCCTGGCGGTCGTCGGCACCGGGCCGCGAGGCCGCGGCGGCGCGCCGCAGGGCCGCGACGGCGCGCGGCTGGCCGGTGACCTCGTCCCAGACGCTCATGCGGCGGCCCGTCGGGCGGGGCGGGCGGGGCGGCTCATCGCCGGCTCGCGAGCAGCTCGTCGACGCGGTCGCGCAGCTCGGCGGCGACGGCGTCGGGCTCGCGGCTCGCGTCGACGACGAGGTAGCGGTCGGGATGCGCGGCGGCGGCCTCGAGGAAGGCGCCGCGGACGCGATCGTGGAAGTCGCGCGCCTCGGCCTCGAGCCGGTCGAGCGCGCCGCGCTCGGCGGTCATCCGCTCGCGAGCGGTGCCGGGGTCGACGTCGAGCACGAGCACGAGGTCGGGCACGAGGCCGCGGGTCGCCCACAGCGACAGCTCGCGGATCTCGTCGGCGCCGAGCTCGCGGCCGGTGCCCTGGTAGGCGACCGACGAGTCGATGTAGCGGTCCTGCAGCACGATCTCGCCGCGCTCGACGGCCGGCCGCACCACGGTGGCGATGTGGTGGGCGCGATCGGCGGCGTAGAGCAGCGCCTCGGCGCGGGGGTCGACGTGGCCGCGGTGGTGGAGCACGATGCCGCGGATCTCGAGGCCGAGCTCGGTGCCGCCGGGCTCGCGGGTGCGCAGGACCGTCTCGCCGCGGGCGGCGAGGTGCTCGGCGAGCCGGGCGGCATGGGTCGACTTGCCGACGCCGTCGCCGCCCTCGAGCACGATGAACAGTCCGGTCAACTCGATCTCCTCCAGTGGGGTGCGGTCGCGCCGACGAGCCTACGCGCGGCCTCCGACACGGCGCGCCGGGCGAGCGCCCGGGCGCCGCATCCGGGCTACTCGGCCGCGTCGCCGTCGGCGGGCTTCGCCGCGGGCTTCTTCGCGGCGGGCTTGCGGGCGGCGGGCTTCTTCGCCGCGGGCTTCTTCGCCGGCGCCTTGCGCGCGGTCGTGCGCTTCTTCGCCGGACCCTTCGCGCGCTTCTCGGCGAGCAGCTCGACCGCCTTCGCGAAGGTGATCGTCGCCGGGTCGAGGCCGCGCGGCACCGTCGCGTTCGTCTCGCCGTCGGTGATGTACGGGCCCCAGCGGCCGTCCTTGAGCTTCACGCCCTTGCCCGACACCGGGTCGGGCTCGCCGAAGTCGAGCAGCACGGTCTTCGACTGCCGGTTCGCGTACTTCGGCTGCGCGAACAGCTCCTGCGCGCCGGCGAGGTCGATCCCGAAGATCGAGTCCTCGTCGGGCAGCGAGCGGGTGTCGGTGCCCTTCTTCAGGTACGGGCCGTAGCGGCCGTTCTGCGCGGTGATCTCGGCGCCCGACTCCTCGTCGACGCCGACGACGCGCGGCAGCGAGAGCAGCTGCAGCGCCTGCTCGAGCGTCACCGTCTCGGGCGACATCGACTTGAACAGGGATGCGGTGCGCGGCTTCGGCGCGGCGGGCTTCCGGCGCTTCGGGGCACCCTCGGCCGGCGGCTCGGGCTCGGGGAGCACCTCCGAGATGTACGGGCCGAAGCGGCCGTCCTTGACGACGAGGTCGTGGCCGGTCTCGGGGTCCTGGCCGAGCACGCGGTCGCCGGCGACCGGGGCGTCGATGAGCTCCTGCACCTTCTCGGGCGTGAGCTCGTCGGGGGCGAGGTCCTCGGGCACGTTGATGCGGCGCGGGGTCGCGTCCTCGGCCGCATCCGGGTCGACGATCTCGATGTACGGGCCGTAGCGGCCGATGCGCAGCGTCGCCGTCTCGGTGAGCGGCGTCGAGTTCAGCGCGCGGGCGTCGATCTCGCCGAGGTCGTCGATGACGCGGCGCAGGCCCGGGTGGTCGTCGCTGCCGAAGTAGAAGCGGCCGAGCCACTCGGTGCGGTCCTCGTCGCCGGCGGCGATGTGGTCGAGGTCGGCCTCCATCTGCGCGGTGAAGTCGTACTCGACGAGCTCGCCGAAGTGCTGCTCGAGCAGCCGCACGACCGAGAAGGCGGTCCAGCTCGGCACGAGCGCGGTGCCGCGGGTCGACACGTAGCCGCGGTCCTGGATCGTCGCGATGATCGACGCGTAGGTCGAGGGCCGGCCGATGCCGAGCTCGTCGAGCGCCTTCACGAGGCTCGCCTCGGTGTAGCGCGGCGGCGGGGTCGTCTCGTGCGGCTTCGCCTCGGCGCCGGCGACGTCGACGGCCTGCCCCTCCTGCAGCGGGGGCAGCTTCGCGCCGTCCTTCGCGTCGTCGGCGTTGCGCGCCTCGTCGCGGCCCTCCTCGTAGGCGGCGAGGAAGCCGCGGAAGGTGATGACGGTGCCCGACACCTGGTACTCGCTCGCGGTCGGCGCGAGCGTGCCCTGCGCATCCGGCAGGTCGATCGGCGCGCCGTCGAGGGTGACCGTCGCGGTCTGGCCCTTCGCGTCGGCCATCTGCGAGGCGACGGTGCGCTTCCAGATGAGGTCGTAGAGCTTGCGCTCCTGATCGCTCACGCCGGCGAGGTCGCGCGGCCGCACGAACTCCGAGCCGGCGGGGCGGATCGCCTCGTGCGCCTCCTGCGCGCCCTTCGACTTCGCGCCGTAGACGCGCGGCTTCGCGGGCACCGAGTCGGCGCCGTAGAGCTCGGCGGCCTGGCTGCGGGCCGCCGCGATCGCCTGCTGCGAGAGGTTCGGCGAGTCGGTGCGCATATAGGTGATGTGGCCGTTCTCGTAGAGCGACTGCGCGACCGACATCGTCTGCCGGGCCGAGAAGCGCAGCTTGCGCGAGGCCTCCTGCTGCAGCGTCGAGGTGGTGAACGGCGCCGCCGGGCGGCGCGTGTACGGCTTCGACTCGACGGCGCGCACCGTCACCGCGACGTCGCCGGCGGCGAGCGCGTCGGCGAGCGCGGTGGCCGCGGCCTCGCCGAGCACGACGGCGTCGCCCTTGAGCCGGCCGAGGTCGTCGAAGTCGCGGCCGGTGGCGACGCGCTCGCCGTCGAGGCGGGTGAGGCGCACGCCGAAGCCCTGGCCGGCGGCGGCGAACTGCGCCTCGACGCCCCAGTACGAGGCGGCGACGAACGCGAGCCGCTCGCGCTCGCGTTCGACGATGAGGCGGGTGGCCGCCGACTGCACGCGGCCGGCCGAGAGGCCCGGGCCGACCTTGCGCCAGAGCACCGGAGAGATCTCGTAGCCGTAGAGGCGGTCGAGGATGCGGCGGGTCTCCTGCGCGTCGACGAGGTGCGCGTCGATGTCGCGGGTGCGGTCCTTCGCGGCCTCGACGGCCTCGCGGGTGATCTCGTTGAAGACCATGCGCTTCACGGGCACCTTCGGCTTCAGCACCTCGAGCAGGTGCCACGCGATCGCCTCGCCCTCGCGGTCCTCATCAGTGGCGAGGATGAGCTCGTCGGCGGTCTTCAGCGCCTTGCGCAGCTCGGCGACGGTCTTCTTCTTCGCCTCCGAGACGACGTAGTACGGCTCGAAGCCGTTCTCGACGTCGACCGAGAACTTGCCGAGCGAGCCGGTCTTGCGCTCGGGCGGCAGGTTCTTCGGCTCGATGAGGTCGCGGATGTGACCGACCGAGGCCATCACGGTGTAGTCGTCGCCGAGGTACTGCGAGATGCTCTTCACCTTCGTGGGCGACTCGACGATGACAAGTGTGTTGCCGGACAACGTGGTTCCTAATCATTGGCGCCCTGGGGGCGTTGGGGCGGGTGCGGTGCGGCGTCGCGCGGGGCGCGGATGGGGGCTGCCGCAGGGCCCTGCCGGGGCGCGCGATGCGGCGCGGGCCTCCGGGATGCGTTGCCGCCAACGTATACCAGGTCGCCCGGGAAGCCCGCTTCCGCACCCGCCCCGACCGGCACTTGCAGGTGCGACCACCGGTCCGATCAGGGAGGACCGACCGGTACTTGCGGAGGCAAGTACCGGTCGGAGGTTCGGGGGCGCAGCTCAGGCGTCGAGGTCGACCTCGATCGCCTTCGGCATGGTGCGGAAGCCGCGCGTGAGCACCGCGAGGTAGACGACGCCGACGGCGACCCAGATCGCGCCGATGATCAGCGCCTGCCCGCTCAGCGAGAGCCAGAGCCAGATCGTCAGGCCGAAGCCGATCAGCGGCAGCACGAGGTACTGCAGCATCGCCCGCATCCCCCGCCGCCGCTCGTCGATGATGAAGTGCTTGATCACCGTGAGGTTCACCATCGAGAACGCCGCGAGCGCGCCGAAGCTGATCACCGAGATGACGATCTCGAGGTCGAGCACGAGCGCGAGCAGCGCCACCGCCGCGATGAGCAGGATCGCGTTGCGCGGCGTGCGGAACCGCTCGCCGAGGCGGCCGAAGAACGAGCGCGGCAGCACGCCGTCGCGGCCCATCGAGTAGAGGACGCGCGCCGTCGACGCCTGCGAGGTGAGCGCGCTCGCCGAGGCGCCGACGAGGTAGGCGGCGAGGAAGAACGCCTCGAGGAAGGCACCGCCGACGTGCGAGATGAGCTCGAGCGACGCGGTGTCGAAGTCGGTGAACGAGGCGTAGTCGGGCCAGACGCGCTGGCCGAGCCAGGTGATGAGCACGAACAGCAGGCCGCCGACGACGACGGTGAGGATCACCGCGACCGGCACGGTGCGGCGCGGCTCCTTCGCCTCCTCGGCCATCGCCGACACCGCGTCGAAGCCGAGGAACGACAGCGCGAGGATCGAGGCGCCGGCCGCGAGCGCCGCGAGGTGCGCGTGCTCCGACCAGAACGGCGAGGTCGCCGGCGCCGAGCCGTCGAGGCGGCCGAGGGCGAGCACCACGAACACGACGATGAACGCGATCTGGAAGAGCACGAGGAACGCGTTCGCGTTCTTCACCACCGAGATGCCGAGGAGGTTCAGGGTCGTCACCACCGCGATCGCGACGACGATCACCGACCACGCCGGGATCTGCGGGAACTGCGCGTTGATGTAGAGGCCGAGGAGCATGTAGTTCACCATCGGCAGCAGCAGGTAGTCGATCATCAGCGCCCAGCCGGTGACGAAGCCGATGCCGGGCCCGAACGCGGTGCGGGCGTAGCCGTAGGCGCTGCCGGCGGTCGGCACCGAGCGCACGATGCTCGCGTAGCTCAGCGCGGTGAAGAGCATCGCGACGGTGGTGATGACGTAGGCGCCGGCGAGGTGGCCCTCGGTGACGTTCGTGACGATGCCGTAGGTGCTGAACACGGTCATCGGCACCATGTAGGCGAGCCCGAAGAACAGCAGCGACGGGATGCCGAGCACGCGCTGCAGCTTCGGGCCGCGCTCGGCGGGGGCGGCGGTGCTCGCCGACTCGGGGACGGGGACGGGGACGGTCATGGGGCGCTCCTTCGCGCGGGAGGGGTCCGGTGGATGAGGGACGGGGCGTCAGCGCGCGTCGACGACGAGCGCGCCGGCGATCGCGGTGGCGATGATCGGGATGCGGGCGACCTCGCGCGGGTCGGCGGCGACGGGATCGGCCGCCCACACCGTGCAGTCGGCGTCGTCGCCGATCGCGAGGCCGCCGCCGTCGAGGCCGACCGAGCGCGGCACCATCGAGGTGTAGCCGGTGAGCGCCTCCTCGGCGGTGAGCGCCTGCTCGGGGTGGATCAGCGGGGTGTCGCGGTCGTGCGGATGCCGCAGCTGCGCATCGGCGATGATCGTGCGCGGATCGTAGGGGGCGACCGGCCAGTCGCTGCCGAGCGCCTCGACGGCGCCGGCCTCGAGGTAGCGGCGGGTCTTCCAGCCCTGCTGGTTGCGGGGCTCGCCGAGCCGCTGCGACCAGGTGTCGAGGCCCTCGGGATGCGTGAACAGCGTGCAGTGCGAGGGCTGCACGCACACGGCGATGCCGAGCTCGCCGATGCGGTCGATGACGTCGTCGGCGACGAGCTCGAGGTGGTCGATGCGGTGCTGCACGCCGTTCGCGGGCAGGTCGGCGAGGGTCTCGACGACGAAGCGGACGCCGCGGTCGCCGATGGCGTGGGTGATCGTCGGCACGCCGAGCTCGTGCAGCCGGCGCACGCGGCGGGCGTAGCGCTCGGGGTCGTGCCAGAACCCGTGGGCGCCGTCGCCGAGCCGGTCGGGCTGCTCGAGCCAGGCGGTGCCGCCGTCGATCGTGCCGTCGATGAAGAGCTTCACGCCCTCGAGCCGCCAGCGGCGGCCGCCGCGGCCGAGCCGGTCGACGAGCGCCTCGAGGTCGTCGTCGTCCATCTCGGGCGTGCACCACGGCGAGATGCGCAGCCGCATCGGCAGCTCGCCGTCGGCCTCGATGGCGTCGAGCACCTCGACGAGGTCGCGCGGCTGCGCGTCGGTCACGTAGGCGCCGGTGAGGCCGGTGGCGGCCATCTCCGAGAGCAGCCCGTGCAGCCGCGCCGCCTGCTCGGCGATCGTCGACTGCGGCACGTGCCGCTGCATCCGCTCGATCGCGCCGAACTCGAGCACGTGGCCGCTGAGGCGGTCGAGGCCGGCGCGACCGGCCGCATCCTCGCGCTCGACGATGCCGCCGCCGTCGGCGAACGACTCGGGGCCCTCGACGCCGGCGGCCTCGAGCGCGGCGCGCGAGACGACCGCCGAGTGGGCGTCGAACATCGTGATGTAGGCGGGCCGGTCGGCGCCGACCGCCTCGTGGAGGAAGTCGTTGGCGACCGGCCCCTCGGGCAGCAGCCGGGGCTCGAGGCCCCAGCCGAGCAGCCACTCGCCGTCGGCGAGGCCGGCCGCCTCGGCGCGGAGCGCCTCGAGCAGCTCGTCGTAGCTCTCGCAGTCGCCGAGCGCGGCGCCGCGGGCGAGCGAGAGCCCCCAGATCGGGTGCATGTGGCCGTCGACGAGGCCGGGGGTGATCACGGCGTCGCCGAAGTCGTCGACGCGCGCGCCGGGGTGGGCGGCGGCGAGCTCGTCGGCGTCGCCGAGCGCGGCGACCCGGCCGTCGACGACGAGCATGCCGGTCGGCGGCGCCGCGGCGGGCTCGGCGCCCTCGGCGCGGATGCGGGCGGCGCGGAGGAGCACGGCCTCGCCGGATGCGGGGGCTGCCGCGGGGGTTGCGGGGGATGCGGTCACCGGACGACTCCCTTGTCGATGCGTAAACGTTTCATCATTGAATCACACCGGGGCCGGGCCGACCAGCCCCGACCGCCCGGCGCGGCCCCGCCGCCGCGCCGGCGCTCGCCTATGCTGGCCGGATGCAGCGCCGGGTGACGATCACCGACCTCGCGCGGGAGCTCGGACTCTCGATCGCGACGGTGTCGAACGCGCTCAACGACCGCGGGCGCATGGCCGACGCCACCCGCCGGCGCGTGCTCGACGCCGCCCGCGAGCTCGGCTACCACCGCAACGCGAGCGCCCACGCCCTGCGCACCGGCCGCCACGGCATCGTCGGCCTGCACGTGCCGCACAACGTCGGCGACCTGCACTTCTACATGAGCTTCACCTTCGGCCTCAGCGGCCGGCTCGCGCAGGACGGCATCGACCTGCTGCTCTCCGAGTCCGACCACCCCCGCACCGCCTCGCTGCGCACCGTCGACGCCGCCGTCGTCGTCGACTGGGGCCCGGCCACCACCGCACCGGCGTCGCTGCTCGCCGCGGGCATCCCGGTGCTCGCGGTCGACGGCGCCCCCGAGGGCGCTCCCCCGCCGACCGCGATGATCGACGTCGACTACCGCGGCCGCACCATCGAGGCCGTGCGCCGCGCGGCCGAGCTCGGGGCCCACCGGGCGCTGCTCGTCGAGCCCGGACTGTCGATCGAGTCGGCCTGGCGGCACGCGCTCATCGCCGGCTTCGACGCGGCCTGCGCCGAGACCGGCATCGAGCCCCACCGGCGCGAGTTCACGGTCGGCGACTCGGCCGACGACCTCGTCGAGCTGCTGCTGCGCACCCGCGCCGAGATCGGCCCCGACCTCGTCGTGTTCGGCGGGCAGCGGCTCGCCGGCATCGCCCGCACCGCGCTCGACTGGGGCGAGCCCCAGTCGCCGGTGCCGTTCGTCGTGTCGCTCGCCGGCGACCCGGTCTCCGAGCTGCCCTCGCCGTGCATCACGGCGCTCGACCTCGACCCCCGCGGCTACGGCGCGCACTGCGGCGACCTCGTGCTGCGGCTGCTCGACGACGCCGCCGACCCGGTCGCGCCGAGCATCTGGCCCACCCGCTTCGAGTGGGCCGCCCACTGGTCCCGCCCCTCCTCCGACCGATAGTTGCACCTGCAACTACCGGTCGGGTTCGGGCGGTGCGCGCACGGCGGGCAGCGCGGTCGGGCGGAGCGGCCGTCGGTCATCGCAGCGGATCGAACGGCGCGATCTCGGCGGGCGTGCGCCCCGTGTCGATGCGCTCGGCGAGCAGCCGTCCGGTCGCCGGCCCGAGCACGACGCCCCACATCCCGTGCCCGCCGGCGACGAACACGCGCGGATCGCGCGTCGCGCCGACGAGCGGCAGGCCGTCGGGCGTCACCGGCCGCGCGCCCACCCACTCGTCGCGGCGGTCGTCGAGGTCGATGCCGGTGAGCATCGCGCGCGCCTGGGCGACGATGGCGCGGATGCGGCGGGGCTGCGGCGGATCGTCGGGCCGGCGGAACTCCATGGTGCCGGCGATGCGGAACCGGCCCTCGTACGGCGTGCACGCGATGCGCTGGAACGGCAGGTAGACGGGATGCCGCGCCGGCTCGTCGACCGGCACGGTGAACGAGTAGCCGCGGCCGGCCTGCACGCGCGTGCGCACGCCGAGCCGGCGCGCGAGCGCGGGCAGCCAGGCGCCGGTCGCGATGACCACGCGATCGGCATGGAGGTGCTCGTGGTCGGCGAGGACGACCACGGGCCGCGGGCCGCCGGCCGCGACGTCGACGACGGTGCTGCGCAGCCGCATCGTCGCGCCGCGCTCGGCGACGGCGGCGCCGAGCGCCTCGACGTAGGGGCCGGGCTCGATCCACCGCTGGCCGTCGAGCCGGAAGGCGTGCCGCACCTGCTCCGACAGCTGCGGCGCGAGCTCCCGCGGCTCGTCGAGCTTCTCGAGCGGCACGTCCTGCCCGTGGCGCACCGCGCCGGCGATCTCGCGCTCGAAGCCGCGCGACTGCGCCGCCTCGGCGAAGCCGATCACGTACGGCCCCTCGCGCACCGGCGCCTCGATGCCGCCGGCGGCGAGCTCGTCGTAGGCGGCGAGGGCGATGCGGTCGATCGGGGTGAGCGCCGCCATGGCGCGGTCCCAGGCGCGGTTCGTGCCGTGCGCGGCGAAGCGGATGAGGAACGACCACATCCCGGGGTCGAGGCGCAGCGGGATGCGGAGCGCCGCGTCGGGGTCGAGCAGCGAGACGAGGCCGGTGCGCCACAGGCTCGGGTCGGCGAGCGGGATCGTCTTGCCGGGCGCGAGCCAGCCGGCGTTGCCCCACGAGGAGCCGGCGGCGATGCCGGCCCGGTCGACGACGGTGACCTCGTGGCCGCGCTCCTGCAGGTGCCAGGCGGTCGAGAGTCCGACGATGCCGGCGCCGATGACGATGGTGCGGGTGGTCACGGCGGTCTCCTTCGCTGCGTCGTCGCGGGCGCGCGGGCTGCGGATGCGGGCGCCGTCGCCGCGATCGGCCCACCATCGCAGATGCGGCTCGGAATCGCCGGAGGGCACGGGGCGCGCGCCCGCTCGCCGCGATCGGAGTCGCGCCCCGCGCACCTTCCGCGTCCGCCGGCGCGCCCGGCGCCGTCCGCCCGCGCGCCGCGATCGGGCTCGAGCCCTTCACGAGCGATGGCGCTCCGCGCATCCATGACCGCGCATCGCCGCGCGGCCCGGGATGATGGCCTGCCCGCAGGACCGCCGGAGCCATCGCTCTCGACGGGCTCCGGTCAGCGCGGCAGCCCGGCGCGGGCCGAGGCGGTGAGCCGCAGCGGGCCGAACTCGACGGCGACGACCACCGTCGACTCGGTGCGGACGGCGTCGCAGGCCTCGAGCGACGCGTCGTGCGCGGCGGCGACGGCCGCCGCCCGCGCGCAGGGGTCGCCGGGAACCCGGCCCGAGGCGGTATCGGCGGCCGCGAGCGCCGCGGCATCCGCGGCCACCGCCGCGCGGGTGCGGGCGGCGTGGGCGCCGAGGGCCGCGACGAGGGCGAGCGCGACGAGCACCGCGGCCGCGATGATCGCGATCGCGAGGGCGCTGCCCGATCCGCGGTCGGCGCGCAGACGCGCCGCTGCGGGCGGAGGGGTCATGCGGGGTCCTTTCGTCGGGCGCGGGCGGCAGGGGCGGCCGACAGCGGCGGGCGCCGCCGGTGCGACGGCCGGCCGTTCAGCCGTCGACGTCGCGGAGGGCGCACGAGGTGCCGGCGGCGGTGGCGCCGACGGCGACGCCGAGCAGCCGCACGGGGGCGGTGACGCGGGCGCATCGCAGCTCGCCCGCGTCCCACACCTCGACGGCGGCACCGCCGCCGACGCCGCCGAGCGCGGCGCCCGGGTCGTCGCCGCGGGCGCTGAGCCTGGCGGCCTCACCGGCGGCGTCGTCGACGCGCACCTGCACGCCGGCGGCGACGACCGCGCCGATGGCGAGGCCGAGCACGAGCACCACCGCGGGCAGGGCGACCGCGAACTCCACGGCGACCGAGCCGCGCTCGGCCGCGAGCCGCCGGAGCCGCGGCCGCCGTACCCGGGCGCGCATCAGACGGTGAAGGCGTCGAGGACGAGGTTCTCGATGATGCCCTGCACGGCGCCCGACTGCACGACGAGCAGCAGCACGGTGGCGAGGGCCACGCCCGCCATGATGACGATCGCGTACTCCGCCGTGGCGGCGCCGTCGTCGTCGGCGAGGCGGGCGGCGAGCCGCGGGGCGCGGCGCTGGAGGAGGGGCAGGAGACGGTTCATGTTCGGTCCTTTCACTGGGGTCGGTTCGCACGGCACGTTCTGGCCCGCGAGCGCGGGCGGGGTGGGAATCGGATGCGCGGGGCGCCGCTCACGCGAGCACCTTCGCGAGCACGGCGACGAGCAGGGGCGCGACGCCGAGCGCGAGGAAGGCGGGCAGGATGCACGCCCCGAGCGGCAGCATGAGCTGCACCCCCAGCCGTGCCGCCTTGCGGGCGGCGTCGGTGCGGGCGCGGCGCCGCTCGAGCGCGGCCTCGGCGCGCAGCAGTCCCGCGGCGGGCACGCCGGCGTCGGCGGCGAGCGCGAGGATCGGCGCGGCGCGGTCGATGCCGCTCGGCTCGAGGTCGAACTCGCGCAGCGACTCGGCGGCCCGCCGCAGCACGGCGTCGGCCGCTCCCCCGCCGTGCAGTCCCATCGCGACGAGGTCGAGGCCGAAGCCGGGGGTCGCGGGCCGGCGCGAGGCCGCGGCGACGAGCCGGCGGTTCCACCACCAGCCCGCGGCGAAGCAGGCGCCGCCGATCGCGAGCAGCAGCCAGCCGACCGGTCCGCCGACGAGCACTCCGAGGGTGTCGAAGCCGAGCAGCACGCCGAGCCCGACGCCGATCACCGGCAGCGCGGTGACGATGCGGGCCGCCGCGGCCGGGCCGGCGAGCGCGACCGACACCTCGCGGTCGGACTGCCCGAGGTCGCGGAACGCCGAGGCGAGGTCGTGGAGCGCGGGCCCGAGCGGCGCGCCGGTGCGCTCGGCGAGCCGCCAGGTGGCGCCGAGCGCGCGCCACGAGTGATGGGGATGCGCGCGGCACGCCTCGGCCGCGTCCTCGCCCTGCCGGGCGGCGCGGGCGACGCGCGCCTCGAACGGCTCGACGAGCCGCCGGCCGCGACGGCGCCCGGGCGGCGCCTCGTCGCGCACGAAGGCGGCGAGCCGGGGCCACACCGAGGCGGGCGCGCTGCCGCCGGCGAGCAGCGTCGCGAGCCGCTCGACGGTGGCGGCGACCCGCTCGGCCTCGGTCGTCTCGCCGACGCCGCGCCGTGCGCTCCCGCCCGGACCCGCCGCGCTCGCGGTCGCTGCCCCGACGACCCCGGCGCCCGCGTCCCGCGCGCCCGCACCCCGCATCGCCGCACCCCGCATCCGCGCGCCCCGCCCCTCAGCGCCCGGCATCGTCGCGCTCGATCCGGTCGCCGGTGCGCACGCTGGTGATCCGCAGCCGGCCGACGCCGTCGAGCCCGAGCTCGCCCATGTCGACGAGGCGGCGCACGCCGGTGCCGGGCGCGCGCTCGACGTGCATGACGAGGTCGATCGCCGACACCGCCTGCCGCGCCATCGCCTCCGGGCCGAGCCCCGCGAGCGCGCCGAGCGCCTCGAGCCGCGCAGGGGCGTCGGCGAGCGAGTTCGCGTGCAGCGTGCCGGCGCCGCCGTCGTGGCCGGTGTTCAGCGCGGCGAGCAGCTCGCGGAACTCGGCGCCGCGGCACTCGCCGAGCACGAGCCGGTCGGGCCGCATCCGCAGCGCCTCGCGCACGAGCCGCTCGAGCGTCACCTCGCCGGCGCCCTCGACGTTCGCCTGCCGCGCCTCGAGCGACACGACGTGCGGGTGGTCGATGCGCAGCTCGGCGACGTCCTCGATGGTGACGATGCGCTCGTCGGGCGCCGATTCGCCGAGGAGCGCGCCGAGCAGCGTCGTCTTGCCCGAGCCGCCGGCGCCGGTGATGAGGAGGTTCGCGCGGCCGCGCAGCGCCTCGCGCACGACGTCGTCGGCGCCGGGGTAGAAGAAGCCGGCGTCGCGGAGCTCGTCGAACGAGATGCGGCGGATGCGCGGGGCGCGGATCGACAGGTGCGTGCCCTCGGGCGTTACCGGCGGCAGCGCGGCGTGCACGCGGATGCCGTCGCCGACGCGCACATCGATGCAGGGGTGGGCTTCGTCGATGTGACGCCCGCCGGCGGCGACGATGCGCACCGCGAGCTCGCGGAGGGCGCGCTCGTCGGGCGCCCGCCAGGTCGGGTCGTGCACGGCGCCGGCGCCGCGGTCGACCCACAGTCCGCGCATGCCGTTGACGAACAGATCGGTGACCTCGCCGTCGGCGACGAAGCCGGCGAGCGGGCCGAAGGCGTCGGCCTCGCCGCGGGTGAGCGGGCGGCGCTGGCGGGCGGCGTCGTCGCGGCCGGCGATCGGCGGCAGCGCGACCTCGGCGGGGCGCTGCGCGGCGGGCCGCACGACGAAGCGCTCGGCGGCGTCGGGCGCGAAGGCGGTGTCGGGGCTGGGGCTCGGGGTTCGCATGGCGGGCACGGTAGCGATCGCGCCCGTCGCGCGGCCCCGCCGCCGACCGCAGCTGTGGAGCGATCCCTTTCCACACGCCCGACGCGAGCACCGCCTCGCCACTACCTACTTCCCCACCGACCGTTCGGTCACCCGACTTGCGCACCCGCATCCCGCGCCGCTTAGACTCCCGGGGTGCGGTCGGCGCACCGCCGCACCGACCCGCCCCGCGCATCCGCGAGGCCCCCGGGCCCCGCGCCCCGACCCGAAGGACGACGATGTCTGAGAACGAGGCCACCACCGACAAGATCGAGCGGCTCATCACCCCGCTCGAGACGCATCCGCCGGCGCCGGAGTTCGTCGCCGGCACGAAGGTGCCCGCCGACCTGCGCGAGCGGGCCGCCGCCGACCGCCTCGGCTACTGGGCCGAGCAGGCGCGCGAGCTCGAGTGGGCGACGCCGTTCACCGAGGTGCTCGACTGGTCGAATGCGCCGTTCGCGAAGTGGTTCGCCGACGGCGAGCTCAACGCGTCGGTGAACTGCCTCGACCGCCACGTCGCCGCCGGCCGCGGCGACCGGGTCGCGATCCACTTCGTCGGCGAGCCGGGCGACACCCGCGACGTCACCTACGCCGAGCTCCACCGCGAGGTGCAGCGCGCCGCGAACGTGCTCGAGTCGCTCGGCGTCACCGCCGGCGACCGGGTGGCGATCTACCTGCCGATGATCCCCGAGACCGTCGTCGCCATGCTCGCCTGCGCGCGCATCGGCGCGGTGCACTCGGTGATCTTCGGCGGCTTCTCGTCGGACGCGATCCGCCAGCGGGTCGACGACGCCGGCGCGAAGCTCGTGATCACCGCGAACGGCTCGAACCGCAAGGGCCGCGTGCTCCCGCTCAAGGAGGCGGTCGACGCCGCGCTCGAGCGGCCCGGGCACACCGTCGAGCACGTGCTCGTCATCGAGCGCCCCGACCACGAGGTCGAGTGGGTCGAGGGCCGCGACCTGCGGTGGCACGACGCGATGGCGGCGGCCGACGACGTGCACGAGGCGCGCGCGTTCGGCGCCGAGCACCCGCTGTTCATCCTCTACACCTCGGGCACCACCGGCACCCCGAAGGGCCTGCTGCACACGACCGGCGGCTACCTCGCGCAGGTCGCCGCGACCCACCGCACGAGCTTCGACCTGCGCGACGACGACGTCTACTGGTGCACCGCCGACGTCGGCTGGGTCACCGGCCACAGCTACATCGTCTACGGCCCGCTCGCGAACGGCGCGACGCAGGTGATGTACGAGGGCGCGCACGACTTCCCCACGCTCGACCGCTGGTTCGAGATCGTCGAGCGCTACGGCGTGACGATCTTCTACGCGGCGCCCACGGCCATCCGCGGCTTCATGCGCTCGGGCCGCGAGATCCCGCAGCGCCACGACCTCTCGTCGATCCGCCTGCTCGGCTCGGTCGGCGAGCCGATCAACCCGGAGGCGTGGGAGTGGTACCGCGAGGTGATCGGCGGCGGCACCGCGCCGATCGTCGACACCTGGTGGCAGACCGAGACCGGCGCGCACATGATCGCGCCGCTGCCGACGCAGGATGCGCTGAAGGCGGGCTCGGGGCAGAAGCCCGTGCCCGGTGTGGTCGTCGAGGTGATCGCCGAGGACGGCCGCCGCGTCGACCCGGGCGAGATGGGGCTGCTCACGATCACCGAGCCGTGGCCGGCGATGGCGCGCGGCATCTGGGGCGACGACGACCGCTTCATCGAGACCTACTGGTCGCAGTTCCCCGGCCGCTACTTCGCCGGCGACGGCGCCGGCGTCGACCTCGACGGCGACCTGTGGCTGCTCGGCCGCGTCGACGACGTGATGAACGTGTCGGGCCACCGGCTGTCGACCGCCGAGATCGAGGGCGCGCTCGTCGAGCACCGCTTCACCGCCGAGGCCGCGGTCGTCGGCGCCGCCGACGAGACCACCGGTCAGGCCGTCGTCGCCTTCGTCGTGCTCAAGGAGTCGCAGCGCGAGGCCGCCGCCGAGACCGACGCGGTCGCGGCGCTGCGCGAGTGGGTCGGCCGGATCATCGGCAGGATCGCCCGCCCGCGCGACCTCTACATCGTCGACGAGCTGCCGAAGACCCGCTCGGGCAAGATCATGCGGCGCCTGCTCAAGGACGTCGCCGAGGGCCGCCAGGTCGGCGACACCTCGACGCTCACCGACGCCTCGGTGATGCAGGCGATCGCGGGCGGCGTCGCCGGCGGCGCCCACGACGACTGAGCGCGCGCGCCCGGCGCGGATGCGAACGGGGCGGATGCGCCGGGGCGGGACCCCGGGCATCCGCCCCGTTCGCGTGCGCCGCGAGCGCTACTCGTAGGCGACCGTCACCTCGAGCTCGACGGGGGCGTCGAGCGGCAGCACCGCGACGCCGACCGCCGAGCGGGTGTGCTGGCCGGCGTCGCCGAACACCTCGCCGAGCAGCTCGCTCGCGCCGTTCGCGACGCCGGGCTGGCCGGTGAAGTCGGGGGCGGAGGCGACGAACACGGTGACCTTGAGCACGCGGGTGACCCGGTCGAGGTCGCCGAGCTCGGCCTTGAGCGCCGCGAGGGCGTTGAGCACCGCGAGCGCCGCGAACTCGCGCGCGAGGTCGGCGTCGACCTCGGCGCCGACCTTGCCGGTCGCCGGCAGCTGGCCCTCGACGAAGGGCAGCTGGCCCGAAGTCGTGGCGGTGCCGTTGTGGGCGAGCGCCGGCACGTAGGCGGCGACGGGCGCGGCCACCGGGGGCAGGCCGAGGCCCATCAGGCCGAGGCGCTCCTCGACGCGGCTCACTCGTCGACCGCCTCGGCGTCGAGCTGCCGCTTCATGTAGGCGACCGAGCCGCCCTGCTCGTGCTGCACGATCTGCACGAGCTCCCATCCCTTCTTGCCCCAGTTGTTGAGGATCACGCCGGGCGTGTGCACCGGCAGGGGGGTGATGAAGTACTCCCACTGCTGCATGTCGCACCTTTCGTGCGGCGCTGTGGCCGCGCTCGAAGCTGAATGCCCCGGACCGGTCGGCCGGATCTCATTTACCCTAGTTCCTATGCCTTCACAGACTCCGACCGCGCCCAAGCGCAACGTTCTCGCCGCTCTCCTCGGCATGCTCGGCATGAGCGGCATCGCCGGCGTGCTCGTCGCGGCGATGATCACGCCGCTCATCGCGGTGGCCGGTGTGGCGGCGAACTCGACGATCACGCTGTTCGAGTCGCTCCCCGATTACCTCGAGATCACGCCGCTGCAGCAGAAGACCGAGCTCTACGGACGGCTCGGCGACGGCGAGGTGAAGTTCGCCGAGTTCTACGCGCAGAACCGCGTCGAGGTGCCCCTCGACCAGATGTCGGAGCACGTCAAGGACGCGGTCATCGCCACCGAGGACCCGCGCTTCTACGAGCACGGCGGCGTCGACGTCATCTCGGCGAGCCGCGCGCTGCTCGTCAGCGTGCTCGGCGACGACGGCGGCGGCGCCTCGACGATCACGATGCAGTTCGTGCGCAACCAGCGCGTGCAGGCGGCCGAGGCGATCCTCGACCCGGTCGAGCGGCAGACCGCCTACGAGCAGGCCACCGAGGTCACCATGGGCCGCAAGCTGCAGGAGATGCGGCTCGCGATCGGCGTCGAGAAGCAGTACGCGACCGACGGCGACCGCAAGGCCGGCAAGGACAAGATCCTCGAGGGCTACCTGAACATCGCGCTCTTCGGCGGCCAGGTCTACGGCGTCGAGTCGGCGTCGCAGTACTACTTCGGCAAGCCGGCCTCCGACCTCACCCTCCCCGAGGCCGCGCTCATCGGCGGCATGGTGCAGAACCCGAACGCGTTCCGCATCGACGACCCCGACAACCTCGAGGCGGCGAAGGACCGCCGCGACTACGTGCTGCGCCGCATGCTCGAGGAGAACAAGATCGACCGCACCGAGTACGAGGAGGCGGTCGAGTCGGAGATCACCCCGAACATCACTCCGACGCAGCACGGCTGCATGAACGCGAAGCACAACGCGGAGTTCTTCTGCGACTACGTGCAGAACGTCATGGTGAACGACCCGGTGTTCGGCTCCACCTACGAGGAGCGGCTCTTCAACTTCCAGACGAAGGGCTACCAGATCCACACCACCATCGACCTCGAGATGCAGGAGTACGGCACTCAGGTGATGAACAACACGGTGCCGCACTCGGTCGACTACATGGACTTCGGCACCGCGATGTCGATGATCGAGCCGAGCACCGGCCACGTGCTCACGATGGTGCAGAACAAGCGCTACGACCCGACCGACGCCGCCGCCACCGATCCCGGCGCGACCTCGGTGAACTTCAACACCGACACCGATTACGGCGGCTCGGCGGGCTTCCGCCCGGCGTCGACCTACAAGATCTTCACGCTCGCGAACTGGGTGCAGTCGGGCCACTCGCTCAACGAGACCCTGAACGCCCGCGTGCGCCCGTTCAACATGGCGAACTTCTACGACTCGTGCGACGGGCCGTGGGGCGGCATGTGGGACCTCAAGAACGACGCGAACGACCCCGGCGGCGTGGTGACCGCGCTGCAGGCGACGATGACCTCGCTGAACACGGGCTTCGCCGCCATGGCCGAGCAGCTCGACCAGTGCGTCACCCGCGACATCGCGATGGCGATGGGCGCGCACCGCGCCGACGGCGAGACGAACTGGTCGAACCCCTCGGAGATGATCGGCTCGGGCAACAACACCATCGCCCCGCTGAGCATGGCGAACGCGATCGGCACGTTCGCGAACCAGGGCGTGCACTGCACCCCGGTCGCGATCACGAGCATCACCCTCCGCGACGGCAGCGAGGTGACCGCGCCCGCATCCGAGTGCAAGGAGGCGATCTCGGCCGACGTCGCCAACGCGTCGAACTACGCGCTGCAGGCCGTGATGACCGGCGGCACCGGCGTCGCCTCGAACCCCTACCTCGGCCCGCTCATCGGCAAGACCGGCACCACCGACAACGCCGAGGACACCTGGATGATCGCGTCGACCACCGGCGTCGCGATCGCGATCTGGGTCGGCAACGTCGAGGGCAAGACCTCGCTCTACAACGTGTACTTCGACGCGGCCTCGGGCACCTCGGTGCGCCACGTCATCGGCAGCCAGATGCTCGCCTACGCGATCCCGCGCTACGGCGCGGAGGAGTGGCCGGCGCCCGACCCCTCGGCGCTCGTCACCCCGCAGGAGACCGTGCCCGACGTCACCGGCATGTCGGTCGAGGCGGCGACCTCGGCGCTCGAGGCGGTCGGCTTCGTCGTCGAGGTGGGCGGCCAGGTCCGCTCCGACCAGCCGGTCGGCTCGGTCGCGTCGACGAACCCCTCGGCGAACACCCGCGTGCCGAAGGGCAGCGTCGTCACGATCTCGACGTCGCGCGGCGACTCGGGCGGCGGCAACCAGACGCAGCGGCCGAACGAGCCCGGCGCCGACGAGGCCGTCGTGCCCGATGTGTCGGGCATGACCGTCGAGGCTGCGGCTGCGGCGCTCGGCGCGGCCGGCTTCACCGGCAGCTACCGCACCGTGCCCGGCAACGCCGACCAGTCGGCGATCGTCACGAGCACCTCGCCCGGCGCGAACGACGTCGCGAAGAAGGACGTCACCTTCACGCTCAATGTCCAGTGACGCCCGCGCCGCGGCCGGCGCCCTGCGCGCGATCGGCCGCGGCGCGCTCGCGCTGACGGCCGCGGGCGCGGCGCTCGGCGCCGGCGCCGCCGCCTGGGCGATCGGCGTCGAGCGGCGCCGGTTCGTGCTGCGCCGCCTCGAGCTGCCGGTGCTCGAGCCGGGCTCGGCGCCCCTGCGCATCCTGCACCTCGCCGACCAGCACCTCGCCCCCGGTCAGCGCAAGAAGATCGACTTCGTGCGCTCGCTCGCCGGGGTCGACCCCGACCTCGTCGTGTCGACCGGCGACAACCTCGGCCACCGCGACGCGCTGCCGTCGCTGCGCGAGATGCTCGAGCCGTTCGCCGGCGTGCCCGGGCTGTCGGTGTTCGGCTCGAACGACTACTACGGGCCGGTGCTGAAGAGCCCGCTCACCTACCTGCGGCGCTCGACGAAGAAGGTGGAGCGCCCGCGCGACCTCGACACCGACGGCCTGCGGGCCCTGCTGCTCGACGAGCTCGGCTGGACCGACCTCTCGAACGGCGCGGCGATCGTCGAGGCCGGCGGCCGGCGCATCCGCGCCATCGGCGTCGACGACCCGCACATCAAGGCCGACCGCATCGACGAGGCCGCCGCCGCGCTCGAGCGGGTCTCGGCCGCGGGCGAGTGGGATCTCACGCTCGGCCTCGTGCACGCCCCCTACCGGCGCATCCTCGACGACTACGCCGCCGAGCGCGGCGTCGCCGCGATCTTCGCCGGGCACACGCACGGCGGCCAGGTCTGCCTGCCCGGCAAGCGCGCGATCGTCACGAACTGCGACCTGCCGCGCGAGCACGGCGGCGGGCTCACGACCTGGATGCGCGGGGGCGCGGCGGTGCCGCTGCACGTGTCGCGGGGGCTCGGCACCTCGATCTACCAGCCGTTCCGGCTGTTCTGCCCGCCCGAGGCGACGCTCGTGACGCTCGTCGCGCGCTGACCGCGGGCCCGCTCACGGCGGTGC
The DNA here is from genome assembly GCA_012719255.1 of Microbacteriaceae bacterium. Lineage (GTDB taxonomy): Bacteria > Actinomycetota > Actinomycetes > Actinomycetales > Microbacteriaceae > Gulosibacter. The sequence goes on from JAAYAS010000031.1 coordinate 21,991, forward strand.
GGATGCGGTTTCGCGAGCCCGCGGATTCTGCGCTATGATCGTGTGGTTGCCGGCCGCCAGGCGGGTAACGGGGTGTGGCGCAGCTTGGTAGCGCGCGTCGTTCGGGACGACGAGGCCGCAGGTTCAAATCCTGTCACCCCGACTCGAGAAAGCACCGATCCCCGCCGCATTCCGCGGCGGGGATCAGTCGTTTCCGGCGGTGCCGGCCCCGCCGCCGGGGCCGGCACCGAGCCGTCAGCGCTCCGACGTCAGCCGCGTGAGCTCGATGTCGAGCGCCTCCGCGAACGCGTCGACGTCCTCCTCGGTGATCGTCATCGGCGGCTTGAACTTCAGCACGTTCTGCCGCTCGCTCGCGGGCTGCACGATCATGCCGTGCGCGAGCATCCGCTCGCACAGCCGGGCGGTCTCGGCCGTCGCCGGCTCCAGCGACTCCCGATCGCGCACGAGCTCGACGCCCTGGTAGAGGCCGGTGCCGTGCACCTCGCCGATCCAGTCGTGGTACCGCTGCAGCTCGCGCATCCGCTTCGCGAAGTGCTTGCCGACGCGCTTCGCGCGGGCCTGCAGCCGCTCGTCGTCGATGACGTCGAGCACGGTCGAGCCGACCGCCGCGCTGAGCGGCGTGCCGGCCGCCGACGAGAAGAACATGCCCTCGTCGGCGAGCGCGTCGAGGATCTCGCGGCGGGTGATCACCGCGCCGACGGGGAACGCGTTGCCCGCCGCCTTCGCCACCGCGATGATGTCGGGCCGGGCGCCGGCGAGCTCGGCGCCCCAGTAGTGCGAGCCGAGCCGGCCGAGACCCACCTGCACCTCGTCGGCGATCGCCACTCCCCCGCGCTCGCGCACCGCCTCGTAGACGCCGCGCAACCAGCCCTTCGGCGGGATCACGCCGCCGGCGTTGCCGAGCACCGTCTCGCAGATGAAGCCGCCGACCGGCGTGCCCGCCGCATCCAGCTCGGCGAGCCGCTCGCGCGCATCGGCGAGGTAGCGCTCGCCCGCGCCGTCGCCGCGGTGCGGGCCGCGGTAGGCGTTCGGCGCGTCGACGAGGTGCACCCAGTCGGGACGGCTCGCCGCGGCGCTCGGGTTGTCGAACGCCGAGGTGCTCACCGCGTCGGAGGCGTGGGTCCAGCCGTGGTAGGCCTCGCGGGGCACGACGACGTCGCGGCGGCCGGTGAACACCTGCGCCATCCGCAGCGCGAGGTCGACCGCCTCCGAGCCCGAGTTCACCGGCACGGCGACGTCGAACCCGCCCGGCCAGGCGCGGTTCGCGCGCTCGACGAGCCGCTCGACGTAGTCGGCGTACTCGGGGTAGAGGAAGCGCGAGTTCGTGTTCAGCGTGCGCAGCTGGTAGGCGGCGGCCTTCTCGAGCCGCGGGTGGCTGTGGCCGATGGCGGTGACGTTGTTCACGAGGTCGAGCAGCGGCCGGGCCTCGTCGTCGATGAGGTACTGGCCCCAGCCGCGCACGATGAGCGGCGGCGACTCCCAGTAGCGCTCCGACGCCTTGCCGAGCGCGGTGTCGCGGCGGCGGCGCTCGGTGCGGGTGCGGCGCACGGTCGACGGCGCGGGCTTCAGCCCGAGCAGCCGCGACGGGTCGGGGCGCAGCGACGCGAGCGCGGGCTTGTCGACGACGCTCGTCCACTCGATCTCGGCGCCGCTCGCGCCGGCGATCCACTGCACCCGGATGCGGCTCGTGCCGTCGGTCGACCGGCGCGCGGTGCCGACGACCTCGCCGGCCTCGGCGGTGAGCCCCGCGACCGAGCGCAGACCGCTGAGCCGCAGCCGCACCGGGCCGTCGACGAGGTCGAGCGCGTCGTCGCCGTGCGCCTCGACACGGGCGTCGAACGGTGCGTGCACCTCGAGCGGACCGGCGGCGACGACGTCGATGAACAGCGCGCAGTTCGCCGGCGCGGTCGGGCAGGGCGCCGGGGTGCGGTCGAGGCGGTGCTCGCCCCAGCGGGTCGCGGCGACGGCACGTCGGTCGAGCCGCTCGAGCAGCGCGTCGTCGGCGGTGCCGCGGTGCAGCCAGCCGCCGTGGTCGAAGACGTCGGCGTCGGGCGAGAGCTCGACCACCGACTTGCGGCCGAGGCCGTCGGCGAGCTTCGCGTACTCGAGACCCGGGCGGTGCGGCCTGCCGAGGGTCGTGCGGAACACCGCCTCGGCGAGCTCGTCGTCGACGCCGGCGGCGACCTCGAGCGCGCGCCACTCCGACTCCATCCGCTCGCGGGCGTACTCGTTGTCGCGGTCGAGCGCGACCTGCGTCCAGCCGCTCGCGACGAGAGCCGCGCCGCGCAGCCGCACGAGCGGCCAGAGCGCCGCGAGCTCCGCATCCGCGAGCTTCGCGTGCCGGCCGAACTCGTCGACGCAGGCCGCCGCGAGCGCGAGCGAGCCGGTGCGCTGCAGCACCGAGGCGATCGCGACGGCGAGCTCGGCGACGCGCCAGCCGAGGCCGAGGTCGCCGAGGTCGATGACGCCGAGCGAGGCCGCGCCGGTGCGCACCGCGTTGTCGTCGGTGAGGTCGCCGTGCACGGGCTGCACCGGCAGCTCGTCGGCGACCGCGGCGATCGCCCGCAGCGCCGACTTCGTCTCCGACTTCACGCGCCGGCGACGGGCGTCGTCGCCGATGCCGTCGAGCAGATCGGCGACGACGTCGCCGGCGTTGCGGAGGTCCCACTGCGTGGTGCGGTCGAAGCCCGGGTGCTCGACGTCGGCGAGCGCGGCGACGACCTGGCCGGCGACCTCGCCGAGCGCCCGCGCCTCGGTCTCGCCGAACTCGGGCCGCATCGCGAGCGTGCCGCCGTCGATGAACTCCTGCAGCCGCGCGAGATGCCCGTCGACCTCGACGATGCCGCCGCCCGCGAGCGCCTCGCTCGGCCGCGGCACGACCACGCCCGCGGCGAGCAGCGCCTCGACGGCGAAGTGCTGCGCCTCGACCTCGGCGCGGGTGGTCGCCGCGTTGTCGATCTTCAGCACGCGGCGGCGGCCGTCGGCCTCGGTGACGAGGTAGTTGCGGTCCTGGTTGCTGCCGAGCTCGCGCAGCTCGCCCTCGATGCCCCAGTGCTCGCGGAGGATGCGGGCGGCCGCATCGGCGCCGACGTCGGGGCGGGCGCGCTTCCAGGGGCTGACGGGGGTTTCGGGAGCCATGTCGACCTCTCTCGTCGGCGGCGCGGATCGCCGTCGATCACCGGTTCAATCATGGCATCCGAGCGGGATGCGACGGGCGGGCGCCGAGGGCCCCGGGCCCGTCGGCGCGCGCACCCAGCGCACTGAGCCCGTCGAAGCGCGCCCAGCGCACTGAGCCCGTCGAAGTGCGCCGCGCTTCGAGAGGCTCAGCGCTCGGAGCGGCGCAGCGCTCGGGGCGGGTCAGCCCTCGTCCGAGAGGTCGCCGAGCTCCTCGTCCTCCTCGTCGAAGTCGTCCCAGTCGTCGTCCTCGACGGCGTCGGCGAGCGTCTGCAGCGAGGCGGTGAAGTGCTCGACGGGGAACGGCGGGAACTTGCCGGCGAGCATCTTCTCGCTCGTCACCGCATCCCAGTCGTAGACGAGGGTGACGTAGGTCGAGTCGTCGTCCTCGGGCTCGAGCTGCCAGGTCCACTGCACGCCGTGCGGCTCGTGGCCGGGACGGGCGGGCATCCAGCCGATCTCGACGTCGCGCTCGAACTTCGTGACGTGGTTCTCCATCTCGTAGTCGCCGCCCATCTTCTCGGCGTGCATGCGCATGGTGAACACGTCGCCGACCCGCTCGATGGGGCCGGCGTCGGGGTCGGCGCCGCGGAGCATGTCCATGCCGTCGGCGTCGATCTGCTGGTGCGGATCGGCGAGCAGATCGAAGATCTCCTCCGCCGGGGCGTGGATGAGGCGGCCCACGGTGAGCGTGCGGCCGTCGATCTGCACGCTGTCGGCGCTCACGCGCTCGAATCGGGTCTCGTCGGTGTCGGTCACGATGCATCCTTTCGCTCGGCGCCGCGGCCGGCGCACCCGGCTCCAGCGAACCGCATCCCGGTGGCGCCCGCACCCAGCTTCATTTCGACCGGTGGTTGTAGCCGCAAGTACCGGTCGGATCCGCGGGGCCCGGGCGGGGAGCGGCGGGCTAGAGCTGGCTCGCGAGGCGGCCGTCCGACTCGCGGAGGTAGCAGAGGCCGCAGAGCGACTCGTAGGCGACCCGCTCGCCGTCGATCGCGACCTGGTCGCCGTCGAAGGTGAACTCGCCGTCGACGAGGCGGCCGTTGAACACGGCCTTGCGGCCGCAGCGGCAGATCGTCTTCAATTCCTCGATCGAGTGGGCGATCTCGAGCAGCCGGCGCGACCCCGGGAAGGCGACCGTCTGGAAGTCGGTGCGGATGCCGTAGCAAAGCACCGGAACGTCGTCGAGCACCGCGATCTGGAACAGCTCGTCGATCTGCGCGGCGGTGCAGAACTGCGCCTCGTCGACGAGCAGGCACGAGGCGTGCTGCGGACTGTCGGGATCGACGCCCGCCGAGGCCGCGCCGATACCCGCGAGGAACTGCTCGCGCGGCCGGTCGTCGGGGCCGATGAGGAAGTCGACGGCGCGGGTCATGCCGAGCCGCGACGCGATCGCCTCGGCGCCCTTCGTGTCGATCGCGGGCTTCGCGAGCAGCACCCGGTGGCCGCGCTCCTCGTAGTTGAACGCCGTCTGCAGCAGGGCGGTCGACTTGCCCGAGTTCATCGCCCCGTATCGGAAGTACAGCTTGGCCACGGGGCCCCTCCTGGTCGGCATCGACGCGTCGGCTCCGCCCGCGCGCCGGTCTGATCCGGCGCGCCGCCGCGCGCCCGCGGCCGGACGCCGCGACCCGTCGATCCTATCGGCGCGCGGGCGGCGCCGTCGCCGACGACGGCGCCGGCCAGGCTCGCCTCCGTCCGCGGCGTGGACTGCTCGCGCCAGGAGACCTGGCGGTCGGCCGGTGGGCCGCAGACCGACCGGTGGGCTGCAGGTCGACCGGTGAGCTGCAGGCCGGCCCCCGAACAGCGGAACGGCCGCTCCCCCGGGACCGGCCGACCTGCGAACGACCGGCCGACTCGCAAGCGACCGGCCGACCTGCAAGCGACCGGCCCGCCTGCGAACGACCGGCCCGCCTGCGAACGACCGGCCGGCCTGCGCACGACCCCGTCCCGAAGCGAGGAGACCGGGCACCGATCGGCCGGCGGGTTGCAGGCCGACCGGCCCTCCGGATGCGTCGGGCCACCGCCCCGTCGCCGGGCCGGGCTACCATCCGGGCCGTGACGCACTCGAGCGGCGGCCCCGCATCCCCCACCCCGGCGCCCGGCGCGGCGCCGCAGCTGAAGCGGGCGCTCGGGCTCGGCGCCGCGATCGTCATCGGGCTGTCGTCGATGATCGGCGCGGGCGTGTTCTCGGCGTTCGGACCGGCCGCGCAGGCCGCCGGTCCGGCGCTGCTCGTCGGCCTCGCGCTCGCCTTCGTCGTCGCCGGCGCGAACGCGACCTCGACCGCGCAGCTCGCGGCGCAGTACCCGGCCTCGGGCGGCACCTACGTCTACGGCCGCGAGCGCCTCGGCGCCTGGTGGGGGTTCACCGCCGGGTGGGGGTTCGTCGCCGGCAAGTCGGCCTCGGCGGCCGCGATGGCGCTCACCTTCGCCGCCTACGCGGCCCCCGAGGCGTGGCTGAAGCCGGTCGCGCTCGCCGCGCTCGTCGCGCTCATCGCGCTGAACTCGGTCGGCGTGACCCGCACGGCCGCGGCCGCGCGCATCCTCGTCGCCCTCGTGCTCGCGGGGCTCGCGACCGTGCTCGTAACGGCCTGGATGCTCGAGGGCGCGTCGGCGCCGACCGGCGCGCAGTCGTTCGCCGCCGGACTCGGCGAGGCGCTCGGCACCCCGCAGGGCTGGTACGGCGTGCTGCAGTCGGCGGGGCTGCTCTTCTTCGCGTTCGCCGGCTACGCGCGCATCGCGACGCTCGGCGAGGAGGTGCGCGAGCCCGCCCGCACGATCCCGCGCGCGATCATCACGACGCTGCTCGCGGTCGCGGCGCTCTACCTCGTCGTCGCGATCACGCTGCTCGTGCGGCTCGGAGCCGTCGGCACGGCCGCCTCGACGGCGCCGCTCGCCGACGCGGTGGCGGAGGCCCCGTGGGCGATGGTCGTCGTGCAGGTCACCGCCGCGCTCGCCGCGCTCGGGGCGCTGCTCGCCGGCATCGCCGGGGTGACGCGCACGGCGCTCGCGATGGCCCGCGAGGGCGACCTTCCCCGGCCCCTCGCGGCGGTGCATCCGCGGTTCGCGGTGCCCCACGTCGCGACCTGGGCGCTCGGCGCGGTGGTCGCCGTGATGATCGTCGTCGGCGATGTGCGCGAGGTGATCGGCTTCTCGTCGGCGGGCGTGCTCACGTACTACTTCGTCGCGAACCTCGCGGCGTCGACGCAGACCGGCGAGCACCGGCGGTATCCGCGCTGGTGGCAGTTCGTCGGCATGGGGCTGTGCGCCGTGCTCGTCGTGACGCTGCCGTGGCAGTCGGTGCTCGGCGCGCTCGCGGTCTACGCGGTCGGCTTCGCCGGGCGGATGCTCGTGGTGCGCCGCCGGGCCGCGCGCGGCTGAGCCGGGGCGGGCCGGGCGCGCCGACGCTCCGCGCTGGTGAGCCGGGGCGGTGCGGACCGGGCGCGCCGACGCTCCGCGGGTGAGCCGAGCCGGGGCGGGCCGGATGCGCCGACGCCGCGCTGGTGTGCCGAAGCGGTGCGGACCGGGCGCGCCGACGCTCCGCAGGTGAACCGAGGCGGGCGTGCGCCCCGCGCCGCGCGCATCCCCGCACCCAGCGCATCGACGCAGGACGTTGCGTCGTTCCGGCCCCGCGGGCCTCCCCGCCGGTCGCGAGTCGGATACGGTGGGGGCATGGCCGACCCCAGGATCGATCGGACCCGTCGGCGACTGCGGCGGGCCGCGGTCGAGCTCGCGTCGACGGCGCCGCTCGGCGAACTGTCGGTCGCCGAGCTCACCGCCCGCGCGGGCATCAACCGGGCGACGTTCTACGCGCACTACCGCTCGATCGCCGAGGTGGTCTGCGACGAGCTCGCCGCCGACCTCGACCCGGTGCGCGACGAGGTGTTCCGGCTCCGGCAGGAGCGCACGATGCCGCCGGTCGACATCCTCGCGCAGTCGCTCCACAAGGTCGTCGCGCACGTGCGCCGCTTCGAGCCGATCTACCGGCAGGCGCTCGACGACACCGACAGCGCCGTGGTGTGGACGAGCATGACCGCGCACTTCGACGCGTCGATCCGGCGGTTGTTCGACGACCAGTCGTCGCTGCCCGCCGACATCGAGCCGCGCATCGCCGCCGCGTTCGGCGCGCACGCGATCACCGGCGCGCTCGCCGAGTGGCTGCGGCACGACGACATCGGCGTCGAGGCGGTGACCACGACGGTGCAGCGCACGCTGCCGTCGTGGTGGCTCGACTGGAAGTAGCCGCGGCCGGCCGCTGACGGACTGCACGGCCGACCTCGGACCGTCGCCCGAGACCCTCGCAGTGCGCGGACGTACCGGTGCGCGCCCCTGCCGCCTCCGACGCGAACCGCCATCCCGCCGGGGCGGGCTCCCGGCGGGCTACTCGGTGGAGCGCGGCCGCATCGGTCGGCGGGCCGCGAGCAGCGTCACGGCGACCACGAGCATCCCGGTGGTGACGACCGTGAGCGCGAGCCGCTGGTCGTGCAGCCGAGCGCACTCGGCCGCGGCGATCCGCTCGGCCTGCTCGTACCAGCGGTGGAGGTCCTCCTGCGTGTCGGGTGCGGGCGCGCCGTTGTCGGTCGCGGCACCGAGCGCGCCCGACCGGATCGCCAGCGAGCTGGTGGGCTCGTGGAGGGCCACTGCACCGGCGAAGGCGACGAGCGGCCGGCACTCCACCGTGCTGCCGACGCCCTCGACGCGGAACGAGGGCGGTGCGAGCAGCAACCAGCCGAGCAGGGTCGCGGCGATGAGGGTGACGAGCAGCGGCGCTCCGAGCGGCGGCCGATACCAGGGCGCGGCGTGGGCGCCGGGGATGCGGTGGGCCGGCGCTCCGGCCGGCCGGCGGTCGGAGTTCTGCTCGTGATCCATTCGAGCTCCCTCGGTTCGGTCGCGCGGACGGCGACCGGGCGAGCCTATCGACGCGGGCGCCGGACGTCGTCCGCCGCCGGGACGACGCGGGCCAAGTGAGGAGGGCCGCCGCGGGGCGACGCGGGCGAAGCGAGGCAACGCGGGCAAGGCAGCGCGGGGCGACTCGGGCGATGCAGGCCGATACGGCCGCGCGGCCACTGCGACCGACGCGAACGCCGCGGCGCGGTCACCGCGCACCGTCCGCCCCTC
>JAAYAS010000290.1 GCA_012719255.1 Microbacteriaceae bacterium
AGACGTGGGTGTGCATCGCCGACCCGGGTTGGCCGGCCAGCGGCTTGGGCATGAAGGAGGCGAGCGCGCCGTGCTGCAGCGCGACCTCACGCACCACGGTGCGGAAGGTCATGATGTTGTCGGCGGTGGCGAGGGCGTCGGCGTAGCGGAGGTCGATCTCGTTCTGGCCGGGGCCGCCCTCGTGGTGGCTGTACTCGACCGAGATGCCGAGCTCCTCGAGCAGGCGCACCGAGCGGCGCCGCAGGTCGTGGGTGTCGCCGCCGGCGACGTTGTCGAAGTAGCCCGCGCTGTCGACGGCGACCGGGCCCTCCGGTCCGATGTCGGCCGACTCGAGCACGTAGAACTCGATCTCCGGGTGGATGTAGAACGTGAAGCCGAGCTCGGCCGCGTGGTCGAGCGCGCGCCGCAGCACGTGGCGAGGGTCGGAGGCGGCGGGCTGGCCGTCGGGCGTCGTGAGGTCGCAGAACATCCGCGCGGTGGCGTCGAGGTCGCGCCACGGCAGCACCTGGAACGTCGACGGATCGGGGTGCAGCAGCATGTCGGCCTCGGCGCGGCGCGTGAGGCCCTCGATCGAGGAGCCGTCGAAGCCGACGCCCTCGTTGAACGCCCCCTCGACCTCGGCGGGCGCGAGGGCGATCGATTTCAGCGTGCCGAGCACATCGGTGAACCAGAGCCGGATGAACTTGATCTCCCGCTCGTCGATGGTGCGGAGCACGTAGTCCTGCTGCTTGTTCACCTGCGGTTCCTTCCGACGGCGGCCTCCGACCAGGCTACCGGTGCGCGCCCCTATGATGACCCCATGGCAGACCAGACTCCGCGCAAGCGCATCCGCACCCGCCACTTCGCCCAGGCGAAGGCCGACGGTCTGAAGATCACCTCGCTGACGAGCTACGACGCGCTCACCGCGAAGATCTTCGACGACGCGGGCATCGACCTGCTCCTCGTCGGCGACTCGGCGGCGAACGTCGTGCTCGGCTACACCTCGACCCTCCCGATCACCGCGGACGAGCTCATCCCGATGGCGCGCGCCGTCGCCGGCGCGGTCACCCGCGCCTTCGTCATCGCCGATCTGCCCTTCGGCAGCTACGAGCGCTCGGCCGACCAGGCCCTCGAGACCGCGGTGCGCTTCATGAAGGAGACCGGCGTGGCCGGCATCAAGGTCGAGGGCGGCGTGCGCATGGAGCAGCAGATCCGCCGCATCACCGAGGCGGGCATCCCCGTGTGCGGCCACATCGGCTTCACCCCGCAGTCGGAGCACGGCCTCGGCGGCCACGTCGTGCAGGGCCGCGGCGATGCCGAGCAGCAGCTGCTCGACGACGCCCTCGCGGTCGAGCGCGCCGGCGCCTTCGCCGTCGTGCTCGAGATGGTGCCCACCGACGTCGCAGCGCGCGTCACCGAGCGGCTGACGATCCCGACGATCGGCATCGGCGCCGGCGACGGCTGCGACGGCCAGATCCTCGTGTGGCAGGACGCGTTCGGCCTCACCGAGGGCCGGGTGCCGAAGTTCGTGCGCAAGTACGCGCAGCTCGCCGACGTGCTCCGCGAGGCGGCTGGCCAGTTCGTCGACGATGTGCGCTCGGGCGCCTACCCGACCGAGGCCGAGAGCTACGAGAACCTGCGCCCCGAGGCGTGACCCCGTCGGGCCGGCGCGCCCGCTCCGCGTTGCGGTGAGTCGGGCCCCCGCGCACCGTCCCGACCCTGTGCCGGCGACGAGTCGGGCCCCCGCGCACCGTCCCTTCCCCGCACCGGCGGCGAGTCGGGCCCCCGCGCAACGTCACCCCCGTGAACCCGCAGTGAGCCGGGCCCCCGCGCACCGTCCCCTCCCCGCGCCCGCGGTGAGTCGGGGCCCCGCGCACCGTCACCCCCGTGAACCCACGGTGAGCCGGGCCCCGGCTCACCCTGCAGCCCCTCCGAACCCGGAAATGCCCGCGAAACGCGCTCGCACGTGAGCCGGGCCCCGACTCGCCGCCGAGTGAGATGCGCCCGGGCGAGCGGGGCCCCGACTCACCCGGACTTCGAGCCCGGATGCGTGAGCGGGGCCCCGGCTCACCCGGCATGCGAGTCCGCGCGACGGAGCCGGGCCCCGACTCACTGCCCACGGCACGGCTCGCCCACCGCGTACGGCACGGATCACTCGCCGCGCCGCTCGGCTCGTTCACCCCGCGCGCGGCTCGGCTCGTTCACGCCGCGCACGGCTCGGCTCGTTCACGCCGCGCGCGGCTCGGCTCGTTCACCCCGCACGGCACGGCTTATTCACCGCGTGCGACTGGGCTCGCCCGCCGCGTGCGACTGGGCTCGCCCGCCGCGCGGCCGGCCACGATGGTGAGCCCGCGGGCCGGTCGCGCGGAGACTACTCGTCCTCCTCCGCAGCCTCCTCGGCCGCCCACTCGGCGGCGCGCTGCTGCAGGCGCTCCGGGGCGCGCGAGGCCTCCTCGGGCGTCGCGAAGGGGCCGACGCGGTCGGTCGCGATCGACTGCTTCCCCTCCTCGACCTCGCCGGTGCGCGTGTTGTACCAGTACTCGGGCTGCTGCTCAGTCATGGCGGCAGGCTAGCCGCGGCGCCCGGGAGCGCGCCGGGCATAGGATGCGAACCATGCCGAAGAACGCCGAAGGCCATCTCGTCCCCGGTCGCACGACCCCGATGCGGACGGTGCCCGCCCGCATCCCCCGCCCCGAGTACGTCGGGAAGGCGACCCCGAACGAGCCCGACGGCACCGGCGACCTCTACACCGCCGAGGAGCTCGAGCGCCTGCGCCGCTCGTGCCGCATCGCCGCCGACTGCCTCGAGATGCTCGAGGAGCACGTCGCGCCCGGCGTCACGACCGACCGCCTCGACGAACTCGCCCACGACTTCCTCGTCGCCCACGACGCGTACCCCTCGACGCTCGGGTACCGCGGATTCGCGAAGTCGTCGTGTACCTCGCTCAACGAGGTGATCTGCCACGGCATCCCCGACGACACGGTGCTCGAGGACGGCGACATCCTCAACATCGACGTCACCGCCTACTTCGAGGGGATGCACGGCGACACGAACCGGATGTACCTCGTCGGCGACGTCGACGAGGAGGGCCGGCGGCTCGTCGACGTCACCCGCGAGGCGATGCTCCGCGGCATCAAGGCCGCCCGTCCGGGCCGCGAGGTGAACGTCATCGGCCGGGTCATCGAGAAGTACGCGGGCCGCTTCGGCTTCGAGTCGGTGCGCGACTACACGGGCCACGGCGTCGGCGCCGCCTTCCACACCGGCCTCATCGTGCCCCACTACGACGCCGCGCCCGACTACGCCACTGTGATGGAGCCCGGGATGGTATTCACCATCGAGCCGATGCTCGTCACCGGCTCGCAGGACTGGGAGTCGTGGGACGACGGCTGGACGATCGTCACCCGCGACCGCTCGCGCTGCGCGCAGTTCGAGCACACCGTGTTCATCGGCGAGGACGGTCCTGAGCTGCTCACGCTCCCCTCGTCGGGCCGTCAGCCCTGACCCGATAGCCTGACCGCATGGCGAAGCAGCGACGACTCGGGATCGGCATCGACATCGGCGGCACGGGCATCAAGGGCGGCCTGGTCGACCTCGACAAGGGGCGGCTCGTCGGCGAGCGGTGCAAGGTGAAGACGCCGAGCGGCGCGCCGATCGAGCCGGTGCTCGAGGCGGTCACGACGGTGCTCGACGAGATCCGCGCGCAGAAGAAGGCGCCGGCCGAGCCGGTGCCGATCGGCCTGTGCATGCCGTCGATCGTCGTGCACGGCGAGTCGCGCACCGCCGCGAACATCGACGCCGAGTGGATCGGCGCACCGGCCCGCACGCTGTTCTCGACGACGATCGGCCAGCCCGTCTCGCTCGTCAACGACGCCGACGCCGCCGGCATCGGCGAGGTGCGGTACGGCGCGGCGAAGGGCGACACCGGCTCGGTGATGGTGATCACGCTCGGCACCGGCATCGGCTCGGCGCTCATCCACGGCGGGCATCTCTTCCCGAACACCGAGCTCGGCCACCTCGAGCTCGACGGCCACCCCGACTACGAGCGCTACGCCTCGGCGCGCGCGATGGAGCGCGAGGGGCTCGACTACCCCGAGTGGTGCAAGCGGCTCACGCCGTACTTCCGCAAGCTCGAGCGGCTGTTCGCGCCCGACGAGTTCATCATCTCGGGCGGCGTGTCGAAGCGCGCCGACGAGTTCCTGCCGCTCATCGACATCGACACGCCGATCCTCGCGGCGAAGCTGAAGAACAACGCCGGCATCGTCGGCGCGGCGGCGCTCGGCGCCGACGGCTGGGACTGAGTCGCGGCGGCCCCGAGGGGCGACGAGCGGGCCGGCCGATACGCCGGGTTCTGTTCGGAGTCGCCTCCGCGGCGGCCATCTCTCTCGGCGACGCGTCGCCGCGCCGCTCCAGCAGCTCACCCGGGGACTCGGCGAGCCGCGTCATCATCCCCTGTTGGCCTTGCTCCGGGCGAGGTTTACCGTGCGACGGCTGTCACCAGCCGCCCGGTGCGCTCTTACCGCACCCTTTCACCCTTACCCGCATCCGTGGATGCGGGCGGTCTGCTTTCTGTGGCACTGTCTCGCGGGTTGCCCCGGGTGGGTGTTACCCACCGCCCTGCTCTGCGGAGCCCGGACGTTCCTCGGACCGCTCTCGCGGTACGCGACCGCCTGGCCGACCCTGCTCGTCCCCGCGAGTCTACCGGGTCGACCCCGGATGGGCCGGGCCGACGGCTACTGCAGCGACGAGCGCGCCGTGCGCACGAGGATGGCGCCGCTCGCCGGGCAGTAGGCGAGCTCGTCGGGCGCGAGCTTGCGGATCCGCTCCATCTCGCCGGCGCCGAGCGTCTCCTGCGTCGCCTGCGAGACGGTGCCGACGAGCTCGCAGGCGCCGATGCCGGCGCGGGCGCGGATCTGCTCGTAGTGGGCGACGAGGTCGGCGTCGAGCCCGCCGGTGAGGGCGGTGCGGGCCTCGTGGAGCCGCTTCGCCTCCTCGCGGATGTGGGCGCGCGCCTGCTCCCGCCGCTCGAGGAGGTCGGCGGCGAGCGCCTCGAGCTCGTCGTGCTCGCGGCGGCGCTCGGCGTGCTCGGCGTCGGCGGCCTCGACATCGGCCATCTGCTCGAGCTGGAGGTCGTCGAGCGCGCGCTGCCGTCGGCGCACCGCCTCGAGATCGCGCTCGAGGGCGGCGATCTCCTTCGTGCTCGACGAGCCGGCGAGCCGCTCCTCGTCGAGGGCGCGGCGGTCGGCGACGGTCGCGGCCTCGTCCTCGGTGCGGCGAAGTGCCGCGCGGGCGTCCTCGAGGGCGCCGAAGGCCTCGGCGGCGGCGATGCGCTTCTGCTGGCGCTCGGCCTCGATGCGCTTGAGGTGCAGCTGCTCGGGCATGTTCGTCGCCGTGTGCTGCAGCCGGGCGTGGTCGGCGTCGATGCGGGCGAGCTCGAGGAGCTTCGCCTGGTCGTTCTGGTGCACCCTCATGCCGGGGCCCCCTTCTGGTCGATGCGGAAGTCGAACGGGTCGGTGCGGAGGTCGGAGACGCGCACCTCGAGATCGGGATGCGCGGCGCGCAGCCGCTCGGCGGCGCCCTCGAGCCACAGCCGCTCGCTCGCCCAGTGGGCGGTGTCGACGAGCGCGGGCCGGCCGCCGTCGAGCAGGGCCTGCTCGCGGGCCTCGGAGGCGGGGTGGTGGCGGAGGTCGCTCGTGAGGTAGACGTCGGCGCCGCGCACCATCGGGTCGCCGAGGAGCGAGTCGCCGGCGCCCGAGCACACCGCGATGCGGCGCACCGGCTGGTCGGGGTCGCCCGCCACCCGCACGCCGCCGACGGTGGCGGGCAGGATCTCGGCGACGCGCTCGGCGAACTCGCGGAGCGTCACCGTCGCGGGCAGCTCGGCGACGAGGCCGATGCCGCGGTCGGGGTCGTCGGCGGTCGGCTTGATCGGGATGCGGTGCTCGGGTCCGGCGGGGACGCCGAGCCGGTCGAGGATGACGCCGGTCGGCCCCGACTCGACGACGTCGGCGTTCGTGTGCGCCGCGAGCAGCGCGCAGCCGCCGCGGATGAGGCGGGCAATGAGGCGGCCCTTGTAGCGGTCCTCGGCGACCGAGGTGACGCCGCGCAGCAGCAGCGGGTGGTGGGTGAGCAGCAGGCCGGCGCCCCATTCGAGCGCCTCGCCGACGGTCGCGGCGACCGGGTCGACGGCGAGCAGCGCGCGGGTCACCTCGGCGTCGGGGTCGCCGGTGGCGGTGCCGATCGCATCCCACGATTCGGCGCCGCGCGCGGGGAAGAGCGTCTCGACGGTGGCCTGGAGCTCGCGCAGCGTGGTCATGCCGCCAGCGTATCGCCCGGGGCCCCCGAGCCCGTCGAGGGGTCCGCCCGCGCGACGACTCCGCCCGGCGCGGCCCTCCGATGGTGCGAGAATGCCCGCATGACCCTCCCGCAGCGCCTGCTCGGCGCGGACGAGCACGTCCGTCACCACCTCCGCACGCACGTCAAGCGCATCCTCGGCCCGATCCTGCTCGGCGTGTTCATCGTCGCCGCGGCGGTCGTCGGCTCGCTGCTGCTCGTGCCGCTCGTGCCGGCCTCGAGCGAGACCGGCGTGCTCATCGCGATCTGGGCGGTCGCGGTCGTGCTGCTCGTGCCGGTGACGCTCGTGCCCTGGTGGCGCTGGGCGACGACGACGTTCACGATCACGAACCGGCGCATCATCACCCGCTCGGGCATCCTCAACCGCACCGGCAGCGACATCCCGCTCGCGCGCATCTCGAACGTCTCGTACGAGCGCTCGCTCACCGACCGCATCTTCGGCTGCGGCACCCTCATCCTGCAGACCTCCGCGGAGGTGCCGGTGAAGCTCGACGACATCCCGCGCGTCGAGCGCGTGCACGTCGAGGTCACCGAGCTGCTCTTCGAGGTCGGCCGGGGCGGTCGCCCCGACTGATCCGCACGTCGCGCCGACCCGATGTCGACGCCGTCGTAGGCTGAACGCATGACCGCATCCGACCCCGCGGCGCTCGCCCGCGCCGAAGGCCTGATCGCCCAGATCGTCGACTACCCCGTCGAGGGCGTGCGCTTCCGCGACATCACTCCCCTGCTCGCCGACGGCGAGGCGCTGCGCGCCGTCGTCGACGAGCTGCTGCGGCCGTTCAGCGGCCGCTTCGACCTCGTCGCCGGGGTCGAGGCGCGCGGCTTCCTGCTCGCCGGCGCGGCCGCGAGCGTCGCCGGCGTCGGGATGGTGCCGATCCGCAAGGCGGGCAAGCTCCCCCGGCCGCAGGCCCGCGCCGAGTACGCGCTCGAGTACGGCACCGCGGCGATCGAGATGCACGCCGACTTCGCCCCGGGCGCCCGCGTGCTCGTCATCGACGACGTGCTCGCGACCGGCGGCACCCTCGCCGCCGCCGTCGACCTCGTCGACCGGGTCGGCGGCGAGGTGGTGGGCGCCTCGGTGCTCCTCGAGCTCGACGGCCTGCAGGGGCGCGAGGCGCTCGACGGCGTCGCGACGCACGCGGTCTTCCGCGCCTCGGCGCACTGATCGCCGCGCGCCCGGCCGCCCGCCCCGCGCATCCCCGCGGTCGGTGCGCATCGACGTGGGATGATGCCCGGATGCGAGGAGAGCGATGACCCCGGCGGCCCCGGGCGGGCCCTACGACGCCGTGATCGTCGGCGGCGGCCCGCGCGCGATCGCCACGGCGCTGCGGCTGCGGGCGCGACTCGCCGACAGCGCCGCACCGGTGCGGCTCGCGATCGTCGACGCGGTGGAGGTCGGCACCGGCGCCACCTGGCGCGCCGACCAGCCGGCGGCTTACCTCAACAACACGCGGGCGGCGACCTCGACGATCCACCCCGACGGCTCGACCCGGATGACCGGACCGCTCGAGCCCGGGCCGACGCTCACCGAGTGGGCGGCCGCGATCGTGCGGCGCGGCGGCCACCACCGGCACGAGTGGGTGCTCGCCGAGGCGCGCCGGCTGCGCCCCGAGGACTTCCCGAGCCGCCGCCTGCAGGGCGCCTACTTCCGCGACCAGTTCGACGCCGCGGTCGCCGACGGCCGCATCCTCGTCGACGAGATCGTCGGCGTCGCCGTCGACCTCCACCGCGTCGCCGCGAGCGGCGCCGCGCCCGCGCGCACCGAGGTCGAGCTCGCCGACGGCCGGCGGCTCGCGGCGCCCACCGCGGTGCTCGCGCAGGGCATGGTGCAGGAGCGCGCCGTCGACGAGGTCGCCGAGCTCGAGCGCGCCGCCACCGAGCACGGACTGCGGTACGTGCCGCCGGGGATGCCCGCCGAGCGCGACACCGCCCGGCTGCCCGCCGGCGAGCCGGTGCTCGTGCGCGGTCTCGGCGCGAACTTCTTCGACCTCGTCGGCGAGTGGCTCGACGAGTGGGGCGGCCGCTTCGAACCGGTCGAGGGCGACCGGCGGCTGCGGTTGCGCTACCGGCCCTCGGGCCGCGAGCCGCGCATCGTCGCCGGCTCGGGCCGCGGCGTGCCGTACTGCGCGAAGCCCGACGTCGAGCCGACCGCGCCGTACGCGCCGCGCTACGCGACCCGCGAGTGGTTCGCGGGGTTCGCCGGCCGCAGCGGCGTGCGCTTCGACGACGAGATCCGCCCGGTCGTCGACCGCGAGCTCGCGCACGCCTGGTGCGCGGCGCTCGCCGAGCGCGCGCCCCACGCGCTCGCCGACGACTGGCGGGATGCGCTCGACGCGGCATCGACCCCGGCGGCGGTCGAGGAGGTGCTCGCGACCCGCATCCTCGACGACCGCTGGTCGTGGCGCGTCGGCCGCATCCGCCGTCCCACCGACGGCGCACCGGTCGACGCCGAGGAGTGGGAGCGCCGGGTGGCCCGGTGGATCGACCACGAGCTCGGCGCGATGCGCGAGCCGGTGACGCATCCACGGGCCGCGGTGAGCCGCGCGATGGGCCTCCTGCGCCCGCAGGTGCGCGCGCTCGGCAACGCCCGCGTGCTCGACGGCGAGTCGCACGTCGGCGAGCTCGACGGGGCGTTCTCGGGCGACGGGCTCTTCCTCGCCTCGGGGCCCCCGGCCGATCGCGCCCGGCGGTTGCTCGCGCTCGTCGAGGCGGGCGTCGTCGAGCTCATCGGCCCCGAGCTCGACGTGTCGGTCGACGCGGCGGCCGGCCGCTTCGTCGGCCGCTCGCCGATCACCGGACGGGAGGTCGCCGCGCGCGTGCTCGTCGAGGCGCGGATGTCGCGCGGCCGCGTGCCCGACACCGCCGACCCGCTGCTGCGGGCCCTGCTCGCCGACGGCCGCGCGCGCATCCACCGCATCGACGGCGTCGCGACCACGAGCATCGAGGCGACCGGCGCCGAGCTCGACGAGTCGGTGCCCGGCGGCCACCACCTCGTCGCCGCCGACGGCGCCGTCGACGAGTCGGTGGTCGTCCTCGGCATCCCGGCGCTGTCGACCCAGCCGGGCAGCGCGAACGGCGCGAACCCGGGCATCCCCTCGCCGCTGCTCGCCGGCGCCGACATCGCGGCGAAGGCGATCCTCGCGCGCCGGTGAGCGCGGCTCAGCGGGGTCGGCGCGAGGCGGCCGGCCCGTCGGTCGGCACCGCCTCGTCGGCGCGGAGCCGCTTCATCACCATCGTCGAGCGGAGCATCTGCACGCCCGGCAGCGCGGTGAGCCGGGTGTCGAAGAGCTCCTGGTAGCCGATCGCCGAGGACGCGAGCACCCGCAGCATGTAGTCGGGCTCGCCGAACAGCCGCACCGCCGACACGATCGACGGCTCGTCGGCGACCGCGGCCTCGAACGCCGAGATGTTGTCGAGGTCGGTGATCCGCATCGTGACGAACACGAGCGCCTCGAACCCGAGGCCGACCGCCTCGGGATCGACGACCGCGCGGTAGCCGCTGATCGCCCCCGACAGCTCGAGCTCCTTCACGCGCCGATGGCACGCCGAGAGGCTGAGCCCGATCCGCGCGGCGAGATCGGTGGTGCTCATCCGGCCGTCCACCTGCAGCAGCGCAAGGATCTTGCGGTTGATCGCGTCCATGCAAGTGATTCTTCCATGCGCTTCGGGGTGTCGGCGCAAGAAGCGAAGCACATTTCGCGGGGTTCTGCGTAGCGTCGACGCCGACAGGGAGGTGTCGGATGGATCTCGCGCTCGTGGGGCAGTTCTGGATGGTGGCGGTGCTCATCCTGCTCATCCCCGGCGCCGATTGGGCGTTCGCGATCTCGGCCGGGATGCGCTCCCGCTCGGTGGCGCCGTCGGTGTCGGGGATGATGCTCGGCTACGCGCTGCTCATCGGGGTCATCGCCCTCGGCCTCGGCGCCCTCGTCGCGGCGAATCCGATCGCGCTCTCGGCGCTCACGCTCGCGGGCGCCGGCTATCTGCTCTGGATCGGGGTCGCGGCCCTGCGCACGCGCACGGCGACCGCGCCGCTCGAGGACGGCCTCGAGCTCGACGCCCCGCTCGACGAGCGCGCGCTCGCGCAGTTCTGGCGCGGGGCCGGCGTGAGCGGCCTCAACCCGAAGGCGATCGTGCTGCTGCTCGCGGTGCTCCCGCAGTTCACGAGCCGCGCGGCGGACTGGCCGGCGCAGGCGCAGATGCTCGTGCTCGGCGGCGTCTACATCGCGACCATGGCGGCCGTGTACGCCGCGGTCGCCCTGCTCGCCCGCCGAGCGCTGCGCTCGCGGCCGCGGGCGCGGCGGCTGGTCGCCCGCCTCTCGGGCGCCGCGCTCACGCTCCTCGGCGCCGCGCTGCTCGCGCAGAGCGCGACCGGGCTGCTCTGACGCCGGGCCGACGCAGGACGCCGCCCCGCGTCGACACCACCAGCAGCGATCGATAGGCATGCCTGCTGCGGGCCGCAGGATTCCGCACGCCGACCCCCGACCGGAAAAGCGGAGCGCCCCGCCGCGGTGGGCGGGGCGCCGCAGTGGATCCGGCCGGGCTCGAACCGACGACATCCACGGTGTAAACGTGGCGCTCTACCGACTGAGCTACAGATCCTCGTGCGCCGAGTCTAGTGCTGTGCGGGGGTAGACTCGTCGCCATGCACACGTACTTCCTGTGACCCCGATCGCTCCCCCGCCCGGCATCGACGCCGGGCCGTCAGCGATCGCCCACCACTCCAGGAAGACCACGATGAACCGCATCCACCACTCCGACGCGCCCCCGACCGGGCGCGACCCCGATCTGCGCGAGGCCCGCATCGAGCTCGCCGGCGTCGACGTCGTCCGCGGCGACCGGCTCGTGCTCCGCGACGTCTCGCTCACCGTCACGCCCGCGGCCCGCATCGCCCTCGTCGGCGAGAACGGCCGGGGCAAGACCACCCTCCTCCACATGCTCGCCGGCCGGCTCGACCCCGACCGCGGCACCGCGACCCGGCAGGGCCGCATCGGCCTCGCCGAGCAGGAGGTCGACCTGCGCGCCCACCGCACCGTCGGCGAGCTCACCGAGTTCGCCGTCGCCGCCTCGCGCGCCGCGCTCGCCCGCCTCGACGAGGCGGCCGCCGGACTCGGCGCCGACGCCGCGGCCGACCACCGCTACGCGCAGGCGCTCGCCCGCGCCGAGCGGCTCGACGCCTGGGACGCGGAGCGGCGCGTGCGCGTCGCCCTCGAGGCCCTCGGCGCCGAGACCGACCCGAACCGCCCGCTCGCCGAGCTCTCGGTCGGGCAGCGCGCCCGGGTGCGGCTCGCCTGCCTCATCGGCGGCGACGACGAGCTGCTGCTGCTCGACGAGCCGACGAACCACCGCGACCGCTCGGGGCTCGAGTTCCTCACCGCCCGACTGCGCGACCGCCGCGGCGGCGTCGTGCTCGTGAGCCACGACCGGGCGCTGCTCGCCGACGTCGCCGAGACCTTCGTCGACCTCGACCCCGCGCGCGACGGCCGGCCCCGGGTGTTCGGCGGCGGCATCGAGCGCTACCGGCAGCTCCGCGACGCCGAGCGGGCGAGCTGGGAGCGCGACCACGCCGCCCAGGAGCAGGAGCGCAAGCGCCTCGAGGCCGCCCTCGAATCGGCGCAGGAGCGCCTGCGCGACGGCTGGCGGCCGCCGAAGGGCACCGGCAAGCACGCCCGATCGACCCGCGCCGACGGCATCGCGCAATCGGTGCACCGGCGCCGGCAGGCGCTCGCGGCGGCGGCGACCGAGGTGCCCGAGCCGCCGCTCGAGCTGCACTGGCCCGAGCTCGCGCCGCCCGAGGGCGAGCTGCTCGTCGCGTCGGGCGTCCGCTTCGACGGCCGCCTCGACCGGCCGGTCGACGTCGCGCTCGAGGCCGGCTCGCGGCTCGTCGTCACCGGCCCGAACGGCGCTGGCAAGACCACGCTGCTCGCCATGCTCGCGGGCGATCTCGCGCCGTCCTCCGGCGAGGTGCGGCACCTGCCGGGCGCCCGCATCCAGCTGCTGCGGCAGGAGTCGCCGCTGCCGCTCGAGCGGCGCGTCGACGAGCTGTTCGAGGCGCTCGTCGACGTGCAGCTCGCCCGCGGGCTCATCGCCGACGACGAGGCGCTCGAGCTCGAGTCGCTCGGCCTGCTCGCCGAGCGCGAGCGGGCGCTGCGGGTCGGCGAGCTGTCGATCGGCCAGCGGCGCCGGCTCGATCTCGCGCTGCTGCTGACGACGCGGCCCGACGTCCTCCTCCTCGACGAGCCGACGAACCACCTGTCGATGCCGCTCGTCGACGCGCTCACCGAGGCGCTCGCGACGACCCCCGCGGCGGTCGTGCTCGTCACCCACGACCGGCAGCTGCTGCGCGACACGGCGGGATGGGAGCGGCTCGAGCTCGGGTGATCGGTGCGCGGTGCCCTTCGACGGGGCTCGGGCGCGGGGCGCTCAGGGCTCAGGGCGCAGGGCTCAGGGCGCAGGGCGCGCTCGGGGCTCGGGCGCGGTCAGGCGTGGCCGGCGGCCCACTCGATGCCGTGCGAGTGGGCGCCGGCG
Organism: Microbacteriaceae bacterium; assembly: GCA_012719255.1. Taxonomy (GTDB): domain Bacteria; phylum Actinomycetota; class Actinomycetes; order Actinomycetales; family Microbacteriaceae; genus Gulosibacter. The sequence continues at coordinate 12,856 of JAAYAS010000290.1, forward strand.
TCGCGCGGCAGGCCCGGCGCCGACGAGGCGACGAGCCGGCGCGAGCCGTCGGCGCGGATCGCCCAGGTGCGCCGGTACGCCGTGCCCGACTGCTCGTCGAAGGCGTCGCAGATGCGGGCGAGCTCGCCGTGCGGCCAGTGGTCGGAGATGCCGATCACCGCGCCGGTCGGATCGGCGTCGCGGAGCCAGGCCGAGAGCGTCGCGGCCGCGTCGCAGGAGACGACCATGAGCCGCACCCCGAGCGACTGCGCCCGCGGCGCGAGCGTCGCGAGATCGTCGACCTCGCCCGCGCACACCGGTGTGAAGGCGGCCGGGATGAAGGCGATGAGCCGGGGCGTGCCGGGGCCGAGCACGCGCACGCGATCGCCGCGGTGCGTCATCGCCGTGCGCGACGCGTCCGCGCTCACCACCTCGGAATCGAGCATGGCCCCATTGTCGCCGACGAACCGTCGAACCGGCTGTTCGGAACGGCCGCGCCGCGCCGCATCCCGGGGCCGTCGGGCGGATTCACGGGAGGTCTGTAGAGAATGGGCGACGAACGACGAGGCCTGCGCGGATTCATTATGCATTATCGCTAGGCTGTCGGAGCGCGGCACCGAGAACCCGGCACCGGCGCATCCCCCACCGCATCCGTCCCCATTCGCTCGCATCCGAGCGCGACGACCGACGAAAGAGGTCACCCGTGGCCGTACACACGCACGATCCGTACTCCGAGGACTTTGTCGACACCGACCCGCAGGAGACCGCCGAGTGGCAGGAGTCGCTCGACGCCGTCATCGACGAGCGCGGCCACCAGCGCGGCCGCGAGATCATGCTCTCGCTGCTCGAGCGCTCGCGCGAGCGCCACCTCGGCGTGCCGATGGTGCCGGTCACCGACTACGTGAACACGATCGCCACCGGCGACGAGCCCGAGTTCCCCGGCGACGAGGCGATCGAGCGCACCTACCGCCGCTGGCTGCGGTGGAACGCCGCGATGACCGTGCAGAACGCGCAGTCGCCCGAGGTGAGCGTCGGCGGCCACATCTCGTCGTACGCCTCGCAGGCGACGCTCTACGAGGTCGGCCTCAACCACTTCTTCAAGGGCAACGACCACCCCGACGGCCCCGACCAGGTGTACTTCCAGGGCCACGCCTCCCCCGGCAACTACGCCCGCGCCTACCTCGAGGGCCGCCTCACCGAGGACCAGCTGCGCGGCTTCCGCCAGGAGGCCTCGAAGGCCCCGAACGGCATCCCCTCGTACCCGCACCCGCGGCTCATGGACGACTTCTGGCAGTTCCCGACGGTGTCGATGGGCCTCGGCCCGATGAACGCCATCTGGCAGGCCCAGGTGAACAAGTACCTCACCAACCGCGGCATCAAGGATGCGTCGGGCTCGCACGTGTGGGCGTTCCTCGGCGACGGCGAGATGGACGAGCCGGAATCGCGCGGCCAGCTGCAGTTCGCGGCGAACGCCGAGCTCGACAACCTCACCTTCGTCGTGAACTGCAACCTGCAGCGCCTCGACGGCCCGGTGCGCGGCAACGGCAAGATCATCCAGGAGCTCGAGTCGTTCTTCCGCGGCGCCGGCTGGCACGTGATCAAGGTGATCTGGGGCCGCGAGTGGGACGACCTGCTCGCCCGCGACGAGCACGGCGCGCTGCTGCGCCTGATGAACGTCACCCCCGACGGCGACTACCAGACCTACAAGGCCAACGACGGCGGCTACGTGCGTGAGCACTTCTTCAACCGCGACCCGCGCACCAAGCAACTGGTGCAGCACCTGTCCGATCAGGAGATCTGGAACCTCAAGCGCGGTGGGCACGACTACCGCAAGGTGTATGCCGCCTACCGCGCCGCGATGGAGCACAAGGGCCAGCCGACGGTCATATTGGCCAAGACCATCAAGGGCTATTCGCTGGGCGCCCACTTCCAGGGCCGCAACGCCACCCATCAGATGAAAAAGCTTGCGCTGGAAGACCTCAAGTACTTCCGCGACGCGATGCGGGTTCCGGTCAGCGACGCCCAACTCGACGAGGACCCGTACCTGCCGCCGTATTACCACCCGGGTCCGGAGGCCCCCGAGATCCGGTATCTGCTCGAACGCCGCCGGGCGCTGGGCGGGTTCGTGCCGGAGCGACGCAACAAGGGCAAGGTGCTGGCTCTGCCCGGGCGCGACACCTACAAGTCGCTCAAGAAGGGGTCGGGCAACCAAGAGGTGGCCACCACCATGGCCACCGTGCGCACGTTCAAAGAACTGTTGCGCGACAAGGAGATCGGCTGGCGCATCGTTCCGATCATTCCCGACGAGGCCAGCACGTTCGGGATGGACTCGTGGTTCCCGAACCT
>JAAYAS010000291.1 GCA_012719255.1 Microbacteriaceae bacterium
CACGGCGTCGTCTCGTCGGGCACCACCGCCCGCCAGCTCGACAAGGAGACCGACGCCCGCTTCGTCGGCTACTTCGGCGCGGTCGGCGAGGGCCTGCTCTCGCTCGGCACGATCATCGCCGTCTCGTCGGGCATCGAGTCGATCGCCCGCTGGGAGGAGATCTACGCGAGCTTCGGCGGCGGCGGCGTGCCCGCCTTCGTCGAGGGCGGCGGCAACATCCTCAACATGGGCCTCGGCATCCCGACCGGCCTCAGCGCGACGATCCTCGCGACCATGGCGGTGCTGTTCGCCGCGACCACGATGGACACCGGCGTGCGGCTGCAGCGCTTCGTCATCGCCGAGATCGGCGAGCGCATCGGGTTCAAGCTCACGCCGCTGCCGGCGACGATCATCGCCCTCGGCCTCACCATCGCGCTCACCTTCGGCGCGGCGCCCGACGGCACCGGCGGCATGACGATCTGGCCGCTGTTCGGCACCACGAACCAGCTGCTCGCGGCGCTCACGCTCTCGGTGCTCGCGGTCATCCTCATCCGCAAGCGCCGGCCGTCGCTGCCGATCATCCTGCCGCTGCTGTTCGTGCTGGTGATGACCGTCTGGGCGCTCGTCATCCAGCTCGGCCAGTTCATGGCCGCGCAGAACTGGCTGCTGCTCGTGCTCGGCTCGCTCGTGCTCGTCGCGGCGGTCTGGACCGTCATCGAGTCGTTCGCCGCGATCAACCGGGCGCGCCAGGAGCCGCCCGAGGCGGAGGACGCCGACGGCGTCGAGCGCCGACCGCTCGAGACCGCCGGCACGGGGCCCACGCCGAATGCCTGACCACGGTCACGAGCACCACGACCGGGGCGGGCGGGATCATCAGCACGATCCCGCCCGCCCCGGCGGCTTCCTCGCCGGGCTGAAGGAGTTCTACTACGGCCCCTACCGGCGCACCATGGCGCGCGCCGCCCGCGACCAGGACGACCTGTTCATGCTCTACGTCTGCGGCGAGGCGCTCGGCGTGCCGAACCCCGCGAGCTACTACACGATGGAGCTCCTCCCCCTCGTGCTCGAGGAGTTCCACGACTGGCACACCCGCATGGGCATGGAGAAGTGGCCCGGCGACATCGGCCTCAGCTGCTGCTGAGCCACGACCCCATCGAAGAAGGGAAGCGGATGCTCCGCGAACTCGTCAGCGCCCGTCGGGTGCTGTTCCTCGGCGGCAAGGGCGGCGTCGGCAAGACGACGACCGCCTCCGCCATCGCCCTCGACCAGTCGCGCGCCGGCCGGCGCGTGCTGCTCGTCTCCACCGACCCCGCCCACAACCTCGGCCACCTCTGGGGCACCGCCGTCGGCCCGACGCCGACCCCGCTCGCCGAGCGGCTCGACGGCATCGAGATCGACCCCGACGCGGCGGCCGCCGCGCACCTCGAGGCGGTCGGGCAGACGCTCCACGAGCTCATGCCCGAGCACCTCCGCGGCGAGGTCGACCGCTACCTGCGGCTCAGCGCCGCCTCGCCCGGCGCCCACGAGGCGGCGATGCTCGAGCGCATCGCCGAGCTCGTCGACACCGGGATGCGCGACTACGACCTCGTCGTGTTCGACACCGCCCCGAGCGGCCACACCGCCCGGCTGATGTCGCTGCCCGAGGCCATGGGGCAGTGGACCGAGGCGCTGCTCGACAACCGCCGCCGCTCCGACCGCTTCGGCGAGGCGCTGCGCGGGCTCGGCGCCGGCGTCGTCGGCGCCGACGACGACTCGCCCCGCGACCAGCGCGAGCGGCGCGATCAGCGCATCCGCCACATCCTGTTCGAGCGGCGCGACAAGCTCGAGCGGCTGCGCACGACGCTCGCCGACGGCGGCACCACGGCGTTCGTCATCGCGCTCGCGGCCGAGCGGCTGCCGGTGCTCGAGACGATCGAGCTGCGCGGGCAGCTCGCCGACTCGGGCGTCGGCGTCGCCGCCCTCGTCGTGAACAAGCGCTCGCCCGCCGACGGCGGCGAGCTGCTCGCCGCGCGCCACGAGATGGAGGAGGGCTGGATGCGGCGCCTGCGCGACGAGGTCGGCGCGCTGCCGATCGTCGAGACGCCGCTGCTCGCCGCCGAGCCGGTCGGCGCCGAGGCGCTCGCCGGGTTCGCGGCGCACCTGCTCGGCGACCGCTGAGCGCACGTCGCCGCCGAGCCGCGTCCGCCGATCGGCGGGCGCGGCTCGGTGCGTCTGCGCGGCGGAGCGGGGCGGTCAGACCTTGCGCAGCAGCACCCGGTCGACCGTGTGGTCGGGGGCCTTGCGGAGGATGAGCCGCGCTCGCGAGCGGGTGCGGAGGATGTTGTCCTCGAGGTTCGGCAGGTTGATCGACCGCCAGATGCCGCGCGCGGTCGCGAGCGCGTCCTCCTCGCTGAGATCGGCGTAGCGGCGGAAGTACGACGACGGGTTCGCGAACGCGCCCTTCTGCAGCCGCAGGAACCGCTCCTCGTACCAGCGGGCGATGTCCTGCGTGCGGGCGTCGACGTAGACCGAGAAGTCGAACATGTCGCTCACCGACAGCCCGTGCTGGCGGTCGGAGGGCTGCAGCACGTTGAGGCCCTCGACGATGAGCACATCGGGCGCGTTCACGACGATCTCGGCGTCGGGCACGATGTCGTAGACCATGTGCGAGTAGAACGGCGCCCGCACCTCCGGCGCCCCCGACTTCACCTGCGTGACGAAGCGCAGCAGCGCCCGGCGGTCGTAGCTCTCGGGGAAGCCCTTGCGGTCCATGATGCCGCGGCGCTCGAGCTCGGCGTTCGGGTAGAGGAAGCCGTCGGTGGTGACGAGCTCGACCCGGGGCGTGTCCTCCCAGCGGCGCAGCAGCTCGCGCAGCAGGCGCGCCACCGTCGACTTGCCGACCGCCACCGAGCCGGCCACGCCGATCACGTACGGCGTCGTCGCGCTGCGGGCGCCGAGGAACGAGCTCGTCGCCCGATGCAGCTCGCGGGCGTTCGCGATGTGGAGGTTGAGCAGCCGCGACAGCGGCACGTACACCTCGCGCACCTCGTCGATGTCGATCGGATCGCCGAGGCCGCGCAGCCGCGCGACATCGGCCTCGTCGAGCGTGAGCGGCGTCATCGGCGCGAGCTCGGCCCAGTCGTCGCGCTCGATCTCGACGAACGGCGTGTGGGCCTGCGAGAGCGACGAACCGGCGTTGGGGCGCATGCTCCCAGCCTAGTTGCTCGCGGGATGCGGCCCCGTCGCGCGGGGATGCGCGGCGCGGGGTGCAAGAATCGTCGCCATGTGCGGAATCGTCGGATACGTCGGAGAACAGCCCAGCCAGGACATCATGCTCGGCGGCCTGCGCCGCCTCGAGTACCGCGGCTACGACTCGGCGGGCATCGCCGTGATCGACGCCGACGGCGAGGTGCGCATGCGCAAGCGCTCGGGCAAGCTCCGCGCGCTCGTCGACGACCTCGCCGAGCACCCGATGCCCGACGGCACCACGGGCATCGGCCACACCCGCTGGGCGACGCACGGCGCACCCACCGACGCGAA
>JAAYAS010000032.1 GCA_012719255.1 Microbacteriaceae bacterium
ATCATGCCGTCGCTGACGTGGCCGTACGTCTTGCGGGCCGAGATGACGAAGTCGCCGGGCAGCACCGCGCCCGGCAGCGTCACGACGACCTTGTCGCCGGGCTCGAAGTTGTGGGCGCCGCAGACGATGCCGCGCACATCGGCGCCGCCGTCGGCCGCGCGCTCGCCCTCGGGGGCGACGCGCACCCGGCACCAGTTGATGGTCTTGCCGTTCGACTGCTCCTCGGGGGTGCGCTCGAGCACCTCGCCGACGACGATCGGGCCCGACGCCTCGGTGGCGTGGATCGCCTCGTCCTCGAGCCCGACGCGCACGAACGCGTCGAGCACCTCGCGCGGGGTCGCCTCGGCGGGCACGTCGACGTAGTCGCGGAGCCACGAAAGAGGGATTCGCATGTCAGATCACCATCCCGAACTGCTCGCTGAACCGCACATCGCCCTCGACGATGTCGTGCATGTCGGTGAGCTCGTTGCGGAACATCAGGGTCCGCTCGATGCCCATGCCGAAGGCGAAGCCCCGGTACTCCTCGGGGTCGACGCCGGCCGCCTTGAGCACGTTCGGGTGCACCATGCCGCAGCCGCCCCACTCGATCCAGCGGGGGCCGCCCTTCGCGAGCGGGTGCCAGATGTCCATCTCGGCGCTCGGCTCGGTGAAGGGGAAGTAGTTGTTGCGCAGGCGGATGCGGGCCTCGGGGCCGAACATCGCGCGCGCGAAGTGCTCGAGGGTGCCGCGCAGGTGCGCCATCGAGAGGTGGCGGTCGATCGCGATGCCCTCGAACTGCATGAACACCGGGGTGTGCGTGGCGTCGAGCTCGTCGGTGCGGTACGTGCGGCCCGGGGCGAGCACGTAGAGCGGCACGCCGCGCTCGAGCAGCGAGCGCATCTGCACCGGCGAGGTGTGCGTGCGCATGATGAGGTGGCGGTCGACCGGCTCGACGAAGAACGTGTCCTGCATCGCGCGCGCGGGGTGGTCGGCGTCGAAGTTCAGCGAGTCGAAGTTGAACCACTCGCTCTCGAGCTCGGGGCCGTCGGCGATCTCCCATCCCATGCCGACGAAGATCTCGCTCACGCGGTCGCGGAGCATCGTCAGCGGGTGCCGGGCGCCCGGCCGCTCGCGCTTCGCGGCGGCGGTGACGTCGACGCGCTCGGCCTCGAGGCGCGCGGCCTCCTCGGCGGCGGCGATCTCGGCCTCGCGCGCGGCGTACGCCTGGTTCACCCGACCGCGGGCGCCGCCGATGAGCTGGCCGGCCTCCTTCTTGCGGTCCTTCGGAACGGCGCGCATCTGCGCGTTGAGGGTCGCGAGCGGCGAGCTCTCGCCGAGGTGCGCGGCGCGCACCTGCTTGAGCTCGGCCCCGTCGGCGGCACCGGCGATGGCGGCGAGCGCGGCGTCCTCCGCCGTGCCGACCGCCTCGGGGGTGATGGGGTTCTCAGTCGATTCGAGGTCTGACACGAGAGACGAGTCTACTCGGCGCGCGCACCCGTCCGGGCGGGCCCGCATCCGGGCCGCCGGCGGTGCGCTCAGCGGTCGAGCGTCGGCGGCATCGGAGGCGGCAGCGCCCCGCCGACGGTGGCGTCCCACGCCTCCTGCCAGCGGCCGTCGGCGAAGGCGTCGGCGAGCACGCCGTCGAGGAACTCGCGGAACTCGTCGTCGCCGTGGCCGATGCCGATGCCGTAGCGCTCGACGCCGATCGAGCCGGGCACGATCTCGTAGCCCTCGGTAGCGGTGAGCAGGCCCGCGAGCAGGATGTCGTCGGAGGTGAGCAGGTCGGCGCGGCCGTCGCGCACGAGCGCGAAGCAGTCGGAGAGCCGGTCGACGGTGATGACGTTGTGCGTGTACTCGCGCACCCGGTCGGCCGACGACGAGCCGTGGTCGGCGCAGACGGTGAGCCCGGCGAGCGACTCCTCGACGCCCTCCGCGTCGGTCGTCACGCCGTCGGGGTTGCCCTCGGGCACGAGGAAGGTCTGGCCGGCCTCGTAGTAGGGCCCGGCGAATCCGACCCGCTCGGCCCGCGACTCGGTGATCGAGTACGACTGCACGACGAGGTCGACGGTGCCGTCGACGAGCGCCTGCTCGCGCTCGCGGGTGAGCAGCTCGTGCCAGCGGATGCGGTCGGGCGCGATGCCGAGCTCGTGCGCGACGAGCTCGGCGATCTCGGCGTCGAAGCCGACCGGCGCGCCGTCGGCGCCGGCGCGGCTCAGCAGCGGCTGGTCGAGGGCGACGCCGATCACGACCTCCCCGGCCTCGGCGATGCGCGCCATCGTCGTGCCGGCGGCGAAGGTCGGGTCGGGCAGCGGCCGCTCGTCGTCGGCGCCGTCGGGGTCGGCGGCGCAGCCGGTGAGGAGCAGGGTCGCGGCGAGCGCGGCGCCGGCGAGCATCGGCGTGAGCCTCAACAGGCCTCCAAGGGGGCGGCGGACGGGTGCGGCCGCGCGCACGCGGCCTCGTGCATCCTACGGGGCGTCGCCCCGCGGAGCCGGGAGGCGGGGCCTCAGGGGCGGTTGTCCTGCGGCGCGCGGCCGGTGAGGCCGTCGGGCTGGCCGATCGACAGCAGCGAGGTGTCGGTGCCGCGCTCGCCGCGCGGCGGGGTGGGCGCGGCGCCGCCGCGCTTGTCGCGCCGGCGCACCGCGCCGACCGCGCGCGGTCCGGTGCGGCGGGCGAGCCAGCGGGCGAGCGCGCTGAGCAGGAAGTTCACGATGAGGTAGATGACGAGCGTCACGAAGAAGATCGAGAACGAGTACTTGCCCGAGCCGTAGTAGTCCTTCAGCTGGTTCGAGACGCGCAGCACCTCGGGGTAGGCGACGATGTACGCGAGCGAGGTGTCCTTGAGCAGCACCACCATCTGCGCGACGACGATCGGCAGCATCTGCCGGAACGCCTGCGGCAGCTCGACGAGGAATCGCGTCTGCAGGTGGGTGAACCCGAGCGAGAGCGCCGCCTCGCTCTGGCCGCGCGGCAGCGAGGCGATGCCGGCGCGCAGCGCCTCGCCGATGATCGCGCCGTTGTAGATCGCGAGGGCGATCACCACCGCCCAGTACGCGTCGATGAACTTCACGCCGAGCAGCAGGAACAGCATCATCAGCAGCACCGGCATGCCGCGGAAGAACTCGAGCACGACGGTGAACGGCACCCGGATGAGCGGGCTCTTCGCCATCCGGCCGAGCGCGAAGATCACGCCGATGATGAGCGCGAGCACCGCGGCCATGCCGGCGGCGCGCAGGGTGCCCATCACGAGGCCGCGCCAGAGCAGCCCCTGCCACACCTCCGCCTCGGTGAAGATGTCCCAGCGCGACGGGTCCCACAGGCCCGGCAGCTCGGCGCCGCCGGCGGTGAGGCGGGGCTGGCCGAGCGAGAAGACGAACCAGCCGAGGGCGACGACGATCACCGAGGTCGCGATCGTCGAGATGATGCGCGAGCGCCGGCGGGTCTTCGGCCCGGGGGCGTCGTAGAGAACGGAGGCGCTCATCGCAGCACCGCGACCTTTCGCTCGATGTACGCGGCGACGAGGCCGAGCGGGATGGTGATGACGAGGTAGCACAGGGCGATGCCGATCAGCAGCGGCACCACCTGGTTGCCGTACTGGTTCGCGAGGATCTTCGAGACCGCCACGAGCTCGACGACGACGAAGCCCGACGCGACCGAGGTGTTCTTCGTCAGCGCGATGAACACGTTGATCAGCGGCGGCACGACCATGCGCGCCGCCTGCGGGAAGATCACGTTCGTGATCGTCTGCCCGAAGTTCATGCCGAGCGAGCGGGCCGCCTCGGCCTGGCCGAGCGGCACGCCGTTGATGCCCGAGCGCAGCGCCTCGGCGACGAACGGCGAGGTGTAGATCGACAGCGCGATGAACGCGCCGACCTTCGAGTCGACGCCGAGGTTGAGCACCGGCAGCACGACGATGATGAGGAAGAACACGAGGGTGAGCGGCGTGTTCCGCACGAGCTCGGTGTAGACGGTGGCGATGCTCCGCAGCGCGGCCACCGGCGAGATGCGGAGGAACGCGACGAGCATGCCGATGACCGAGGCGCCGATCGCGCCGAACAGCAGCAGCTGCAGGGTGACGCCGAAGCCGGCGCCGACCATGTCGAGGTTCTCGAGGATCGCTTGCATCTCAGTCCTGTGGGGGTCGGGGCGGGCCGGCGGGGCCCGTCCGGGCCGAGGGGATGCGGCGCGCGCCGGTGCCGTGCCACCGGCGCGCGCCGCGGGTCGTCACCGCGTCAGTAGCGGTCGACGGCGGGCGGCTCGGGAGTCGGCAGCACCGTGCCGGCCGTGCTCTCCCAGGCCGAGGCCCAGCTGCCGTCGTCGTACGCCTGCTCGAGGACGTCGTTGATGAAGTCGCGGAACTCGTCGTCGCCCTTCTGCAGGCCGATGCCGTACGGCTCCTCGGTGAAGGTGCCCTCGACGACCTCGAACTCGCCCTCGTTCTGGTCGACGAGGCCGGCGAGGATCACGTTGTCGGTGGTGAGCGCGTCGGCCTGGCCGGTGCGGATCGGCTCGAGGCAGTCGGAGTACTTGTCGACGGTGATCACCTCGCGCGGGTTCAGCTCGCGCACGTTCTGCTCGGAGGTCGAGCCGACGACGGTGCAGACGGCGATGTCGGCGAGGTCGTCGGGACCGGGGTCGCCGACGACGCCCTGCGGGTTGCCCGCCGGCACGAGGAACGACTGGCCCGCGACGTAGTACGGGCCCGCGAAGTCGATGACCTCCTTGCGGGTGTCGTTGATCGTGTAGGTGGCGATGACGATGTCGACCGAGCCGTCCTGGATGAACGGCTCGCGGTTCTGCGAGACGGTCTCGCGCCACTCGATGCTGTCGGCGGGGATGCCGAGCTCGGCGGCGATGAGCTTGCCGATCTCGACGTCGAAGCCGCTCGGCAGGCCGCTCGCGTCGGCGAGGCCGAACAGCGGCTGGTCGAACTTCGTGCCGATGGTGATCTTGCCGTCGGCCTGCAGCGCGGCCATCGTCGAGCCCTCGGGGAACTCCTGCTGGACGACCTCGGCGTCGCCGCCGCCGTCGCCGTCGGCGCCGCCCTCGGCGGCGCAGCCGCTCAGGGCGAGGGCGCCGGCCATGAGCAGGCCGATCCCGGCGAATGCCTTCTTGAACTTCACGTTGACTCCTTCGTCGGTGGGTGATGCGTCGTGGGCGGGTGCGATGATGCGGATCTCGGGATGGAGCGGGTGGAGCGGGTGGATCAGCTCGTGAGGATCTTCGCGAGGAACTCCTTCGCGCGATCGGTGCGCGGGTTTCCGAAGAACTCCTGCGGCGGCGCCTCCTCGACGATCCGGCCGTCGGCCATGAAGATGACCCGGTCGGCCGCCTTGCGCGCGAAGCCCATCTCGTGGGTGACGACGATCATCGTCATGCCGGCGCGGGCGAGCTCGATCATCACGTCGAGCACCTCGTTGATCATCTCGGGGTCGAGCGCCGAGGTCGGCTC
>JAAYAS010000292.1 GCA_012719255.1 Microbacteriaceae bacterium
CCGGCGACGTCGTCGGTCTTCTTCGCGACCTCCTTGACGAGCTCGGCGCCGATCTTCTCGAACGGGTCCTCGAGCTCGATCTCCTTGGCGATCGACACGCCGTCGTTGGTGATCGTGGGGGCGCCCCACTTCTTCTCGAGCACCACGTTGCGGCCGCGGGGGCCGAGGGTGACCTTCACGGTGTCGGCGAGCAGGTTGAGGCCGCGCTCGAGGCCGCGACGGGCCTCCTCATCAAAGGCGATCATCTTCGACATGGGTTCTGAGGGTCCTTTCCCGGACGGGAGACTTCGGTCCTAAAAGCATCTGGCACTCACGATCGGCGAGTGCCAGGGCCAATATTTGCACTCGAACCCCGGGAGTGCAAGTGAGCGGCGGCGCGCTCCGCCGCTGGCGAACAGGACCGCCCTCGGCCGCACGCGGCGCGGCTACTCGGCGACGCGGACGTCCTCGGCCTGCGGGCCCTTCGCGCCCTCGGTGATCTCGAACTCGACCCGCTGCCCCTCCTCGAGGGTGCGGAAGCCGGCCATCGAGATCGACTTGTAGTGCACGAACACGTCCTGCTGCGCGGCGCCCTCGCCGTCGACCGTGATGAAGCCGAAGCCCTTCTCCGCGTTGAACCACTTCACCGTGCCAGTAGCCATGACCGTTGCATCTCCAGTACGTCCCTCCGGCCGCGACTCGACCGGATACCTGCGGACCCGCCGAAGGTATCCGCGGCGGGCGACGCGGAGGTGTACGGGAGATGCCGCGCGGGTGACGCGGGCCGGGGCCGGCGGGCGCGGCGCCGGCGGGAGCGGCGGCAGGCGCCGGCTACAGCAGGTGGTCGACCGAGTCGGCCCCGAGCATCACGACGATGCGCTCGGGGTCGCCGATCGCGGCGTCGACGACGGCCTCGCCGAAGCCGAGCTCGTCGACGACGCCCTGCGCCGCCGGCAGCTCCTCCTCGGTGAGCACGACGATGCGCGTGGTCGCGTGGTCGGAGCTCAGCGCATCGCCGATGAACTCGACGTTCCAGCCGGCCGCGGTGAGCCGCTCGGCGGTCGCGCCGGCGATGCCGCCGGTGACGGTGCCGTTGTAGACGTCGACCGGCACCTCGGCGTCGAACATCGACGTCGGCTCCGGCTCGGCGGTCTCGGTCGGGGTCGGGGTCGGCGCGGCGGTCTCGGTCGGCGTCTCGACGGGCTCCTCGGCCCGGTGCTCGGTGAACTGCACCTGCCGGTCGATCATCCACATCACACCGACGCCGAGGCCGACGAGCACCACGATCGAGGCGAGCGCGATGAGCCACGACCCGAGCTTCGACAGCCGCGTGCGGGGCGCGCGGTGCGCACCACGGCGGTTGAGGCCGCGCGGGAAGTCGTCGAAGCGGTCCTTGGGGTACTTCACGGTGGTGGCTCGTCCTTACTGGCTCGCGCCGCGGCGGCGGGCCCGGCGATCGTCGCGGAGTCGGCGCAGACGGCCCACGAGCAGCGGCTGCGCGCGCAGCGCGGCCGGCGTCTCGAGGAGGACTCCGAGAGTCTGATAATAGCGCGCGGCGCTCAGCCCGAACTCGTCGCGGAGGGCGTCCTCCTTCGCGCGCGAGTGGCCCGGGTGCGCGTCCTCGAAATCGAGCAGCCGCCGCTCGAGCTCGGTGAGCTCCTCCGTGATCGCCATCGCCGTCCCTTCCCGTGCGCCCACGAGTGTACGGGCCGACCGGGCCGATCCCGCGGCGGCGCGCGTACACTGGCGCGCATGGCCTACGACGTCGAGCGCACCGAGTCGGAGTGGCGAGCCGTGCTCGCCCCGGAGGAGTTCCGCATCCTGCGGCAGGCGGGCACCGAGCCCGCCTTCACCGGCGCGCTCAACGACGAGTGGCGCGGCGGCGAGTACCGCTGCCGGGGCTGCGAGCGCCCGCTGTTCGCGGCGGCGACGAAGTTCGACGCCGGTTGCGGCTGGCCGAGCTTCTGGGAGCCGCTGCGCGAGGGCGCCGTCGAGTACGTCGAGGACCTCTCGTTCGGGATGCGCCGGGTCGAGGTGCGCTGCGCCGGCTGCGGCGGGCACCTCGGGCACGTCTTCCCCGACGGCCACGGCACGCCGACCGGCAACCGCTTCTGCATGAACTCGGCGTCGCTCGAGTTCGTGCCCGACGACGACGCGAGCGGCGAGGGCTGAGCGGAGCCGGTTACAGGGCTCGAACCTGCGACCTGCTGTTTACAAGACAGCTGCTCTACCAACTGAGCTAAACCGGCGATCCGTCACATCCTAGTCGGGGCCGGCGGCCCACTACGATTGGTGCTCATGGCCACCGTGAGCTTCCAGGGCGTGACCCGACGATTCCCCGGCGCGACGCGCAACGCCGTCGACGCGCTCGACCTCGAGATCCGCGACGGCGAGTTCCTCGTGCTCGTCGGCCCGTCGGGCTGCGGCAAGACCACCACGCTGCGGATGCTCGCGGGGCTCGACCCCGTCGACGA
>JAAYAS010000293.1 GCA_012719255.1 Microbacteriaceae bacterium
GAGGAGTTCCTGGCGCGCCACGGCGACGTCGCCGCGGTCGCGGTGATCGGCGTGCCCGATCCGCAGCGCGGTGAGAGCGTCATGGCGTTCGTCGTGCCGACCGCGAACGCGACGGTCACGGAGGACGGGCTCGTCGAATGGAGTCGCGAGCACATGGCCGCCTACAAGTACCCGCGCGCCGTGCGATTCGTCGACTCGCTCCCGCAGACGTCGACCGGCAAGCTGCTGCGCCGCATTCTCCGCGACCAGATGGACGAGGAGCTGCGCGCCGACGCGGAGCAGTGAGTCAGTCGGCCGCGTCGGTGAGGCGCCGCGCTTCGAGTGCGAGGAACATCTCGTACGAGTGCGGCGCCTCGCGCCATTCCCGGCCGAGCAGGTCGTCGATCCGCTCGAGCCGTTGGCGCAGGGTGTTCTGGTGGATGTGCAGCTGCTCCGCGGTGTCGGCCGAGCGGCGGCCGCCGGCGAGGAACGTCCAGGCCGTCCGCTCGAGCTCGGTGCCTCGGGCGGCGTCGTAGTCGAGCATCGGCCCGAGTCGCGCCCGGACGATCCGGCCGATCAGCGATGAGTTGGCGGCGCTGTAGAGCAGCCCCGTGATGCCGAAGGTCGTCGTCGTGGCGACGCCCGATTCGCGGCCGAGCGCGCGCTGCGAGCCGTTCAGCGATCGGGCGAGCTCGTGCGCGCCCTGGATTCGGAGCGGCCCGCCTTCGCACTCCTCGGCGGCGATGAATGCTTCGAGACCCTCCCCGACGAGGGCGTCGTGCAACCGCTGCAACCGGGGCGGGTCGAGCGGTCCGGGCAGGAGCAGGCAGAGGTGCTTGCCATGGATCGCGAGCAACGGCCGCTGGTAGCGCAGTTCGCGGGCGATCACCCGCTGGACCGACTGCAGGGCGGCGGGCTGCGCGTCGATCCTGACGACGGTGCAGGTCTCGTCGCGGCGGAGCCCGTAGCGGAGCAGACGCTCGCCGGAGTCCTCGCCGCCGAGGGTCTCTCCGTGGAGGAGCTGCTCGAGGAGCAGCAGCTCCCAGCGCTGCGCGGCCGTCGTCTCGAGCCGGTCGATCGTGAGATGCAAGGAGGTGACGAAGGCCGCATCCGCCACCTGGTACTGGTTCACCGGCGTCGTGCCCGGCTCTTTCCAGATCGACAGCACGCCGTGCAACTGGTCGTGCGCGTCGACGCGATGCAGCCAGCACCGCTGACCATCGAACTCGATCGCGGTCGTCTCCCCGGAGAGCACGGCCCGATCGAAGCCCGACGAGAGCTTCCAGGCGTCGCGCACGGCAGCCGGAGGGAGGCGTCGCCCGTCGATGCCGCCGTCGGCGGTGAGGAACGTGACGCCGCAGTCGAGGCGTCGTTCGAGCGCCTCCCAGAAGGAGGTCGCCCGCCCGCCGTGGATCGCGTCCCAGCGCCGGGCGTTGATGAACCGGTGCCAGGAGCCGGGGGCCTCGCCGGTCGCCTCGCCACGGTCGTTGAAGTAGTGCCGAACGATCATCGAGGCGAGCGTCGCGAAGCGCTCGACGAGTCGCACATCGTCATCGCCCCACGCGCGCGGTTCGCGGTCACCGACCAGGAGTGCTGCGACGGTGCGGCCGCGGGCGCCGATCGGCGCCCCGATCGCGCTCATGAGCCGCTCGGAGCTCGACGCTTCGCGCAGCTCCGCGGACTGCTCGATCATCGGCGCATCGGTGTACGCCGGCAGGGCGAGCGATCTGCCGGTCGCGCAGGTGCGGCCGAGGAGCCCGACCCCGAGCGGCATCTCGAGACCGATCACCGATGGCTCGCGCAGGCCGTGACCGACGGCGATGCGCACGACGCGACGCGGCGCGTCCTGCACGCCGAGCACGGCGAGCTCGGCCCCGAGCAGATGGCAGAGGCGTCGGAGCAGTCCTCGCAGCGCCGACATTGGGTCATCGAGGTTCGTGATCTCCTGCGTCGTGTCGAGGAGCGCGTCGATGACGGTATCGGGATGCGTGGGCATGAGGGGCACTCGCGAGAGATCGTGGGCGAACGGCGGTGTCGGCCGGAGCGGCCGTGGAACGCCGCAGCCGGTATTCTACGCGCCCGTCGCCAGGAGTCGACGGCCCCGTCCGGTGCCGCGCCCGGCGTAGGATGGGGAAGTTGACCTCATCCCCGCTCGAAAGAAGTGAACCGCAGTGACCGCTGAGCGCGACGACGACCGCATCGACTACGACTTCCGCCGCCTCGAGGCGAAGTGGCTGCCGGTGTGGGACGAGCTGCAGCCCTTCGACACGAGCGACGACGCCGACGAGCGCCCCCGCAAGTACGTGCTCGACATGTTCCCGTACCCCTCGGGCGACCTGCACATGGGCCACGCCGAGCAGTACGCCCTCGGCGACGCGGTCGCGCGCTTCTGGCGCCACCGGGGCTTCAACGTGCTCCACCCCATCGGCTGGGACTCGTTCGGCCTGCCCGCCGAGAACGCGGCGATCAAGCGGGGCGGCGACCCGGCGACCTGGACCTACGAGAACATCGCCCAGCAGCGCGAGTCGATGCGCCGCTACGCCGCGAGCTTCGACTGGAGCCGCGTGATCCACACCTCCGACCCGGAGTACTACAAGTGGAACCAGTGGCTCTTCCTCGAGATGTACAAGAAGGGACTCGCGTACCGCAAGGAGTCGCTCGTCAACTGGGACCCGGTCGACCAGACCGTGCTCGCGAACGAGCAGGTGCTCGCCGACGGCACCTCCGAGCGCTCCGGCGCGCTCGTGGTGAAGAAGAAGCTCACCCAGTGGTTCCTGCGCATCACCGACTACGCCGACCGGCTGCTCGAGGACCTCGACAAGCTCGAGGGCCGCTGGCCGCACAAGGTGCTCACGATGCAGCGCAACTGGATCGGCCGCTCGTACGGCGCCGACGTCGACTTCGTCATCGAGGGCCGCGACGAGCCGGTCACGGTCTACACCACGCGCCCCGACACCCTCTTCGGCGCGACCTTCATGGTCGTCGCCCCCGACAGCGACCTCGCCGCCGAGCTCGTCTCGACCGCCTCGGCCGAGACGCAGGCGCGCTTCGCCGACTACCTCGCGCAGGTGCAGAAGACGAGCGCCATCGACCGCCAGAACGCCGACCGCGAGAAGACCGGGTTCTTCCTCGAGCGCTACGGCGTCAACCCGATGAACGGCGAGCGGCTGCCGATCTGGACGAGCGACTACGTGCTCGCCGACTACGGCCACGGCGCGATCATGGCCGTGCCCGCGCACGACCAGCGCGACCTCGACTTCGCCCGCGCCTTCGACCTGCCCGTGCGCGTCGTCATCGACGTCACGCAGGCCGAGGAGCCGCCGGTCGACGCCGACGGCCGGCCGCTGGCCTTCGACGAGGTCGACCCCGCCGCCACCGGCGAGGCGACCGCCGGCGACGGCGTGCTCATCAACTCCGGCCCCCTCGACGGCAAGCCGAAGGCCGAGGCGATCGCCGCGGCCATCGAGCTGCTCGGCGAGCGCGGCACCGGTCGCGCCGCGAAGAACTACCGCCTCCGCGACTGGCTCATCTCGCGCCAGCGCTACTGGGGCACCCCCATCCCCGTGATGTACGACGAGGACGGCGCCGAGGTGCTCGTGCCCGAGGCCGACCTGCCGGTGCGCCTGCCCGACGGCGAGGGGCTCGACCTCAAGCCGAAGGGCTCGTCGCCGCTCGGCGCCGCGACCGAGTGGAAGACCACCACGACGCCCGACGGCCGCCCCGCGGTGCGCGACACCGACACGATGGACACCTTCGTCGACTCGTCGTGGTACTTCCTGCGCTTCCTCTCGCCGAACGACTCGACGCAGGCGTTCGACCCGGCGGCCGCGAAGCGCTGGGCGCCGGTCGACCAGTACATCGGCGGCATCGAGCACGCGATCCTCCACCTGCTCTACGCCCGCTTCATCACGAAGGTGCTCCACGACCTCGGCCACCTCGAGTTCGACGAGCCGTTCGACGCGCTGATGAACCAGGGCATGGTCGTGCTCGACGGCGCGAAGATGTCGAAGTCGAAGGGCAACTTCGTGAAGCTCGGCGACGAGCTCGACCAGTACGGCGTCGACGCCGTGCGCACCACGATGCTCTTCGCCTCGCCGCCGGAGGAGGACGTCGACTGGGCCGACGTGTCGGTCGCCGGCTCGGGCAAGTTCCTCGCCCGCGCCTGGCGCGTCGCGCAGGACGTCGCCGCGCCCGTCGGCGTCGACTTCGCCGACGGCGACGTCGAGCTGCGTCGCGCCGTCGCCCGCTTCTTCGACGAGGTGCCGAAGCTCTGCGAGGGCTTCAAGCTCAACGTCGTCGTCGCCAAGCTCATGGAGCTCACCAACGTCACCCGCAAGGCGATCGACTCGGGCGTCGGCCCCGCCGACCCCGCCGTGCGCGAGGCCGCCGAGGCGATCGCGATGGTGCTCGACCTGTTCGCGCCCTACACCGCCGAGGACATGTGGCAGGCGCTCGGCCACGAGGCCACCGTCGCCCACGCCGTGTGGCCGACGCCCGACGCGGCGCTCCTCGTCGAGGAGACCGTCACCGCGATCGTGCAGATCAACGGCAAGGTGCGCGACCGCCTCGAGGTGCCGCCGTCGATCGCCGACGACGAGCTCGAGGCGCTCGCCCTCGAGGCCGACGGCACGAAGCGCGCCGTCGGCGACAAGCAGATCGTGAAGGTGATCACGAAGGCGCCGAAGTTCGTGAACATCGTCGTGAAGGGCTGACCGCCGCCCGCGGGGCGTCGGCGGCGCGGATGCGGCGGGCGGCGTGACCGAGCAGTGGTTCGTGCAGCTCGTGGCCGGCTGGATCGGCCTCGGGCTCGTCGCCTTCGTCGCGCTGCAGTTCGTCGACGCGCCCTACGGCAAGCAGTACGGCGCCCGCACCGCGCGCGCCTGGGGCCCGGGCGTGCCGAACCGGCTCGGCTGGTTCGTCATGGAGGCGGTCGTGCTCGTGTCGTTCTTCGGCACCTTCGCGACGATGAACGCCGCCTGGTCGTCGCCGACGCTGCTGTTCGCGGCCCTCCTCACCGCGCACTACGTCAACCGCGCGCTCATCTACCCGTGGCGCACCCGCACCCGGGGCAAGCGGATGCCGCTGTCGGTCGTGCTGATGTCGGTCGTGTTCAACACGATGAACGGCTTCCTGCTCGGCTGGGAGTTCGCGCTCTACGCCGACCGCGGCCTCAGCTGGTTCGCCGACCCGCGCTTCGTGCTCGGCGCGCTGCTGTTCGTCGGCGGCATGGCCCTGAACCTCCACAGCGACAACCTCCTCATCGGGCTGCGGAAGGGCGGCGACACCGGCTACCACGTGCCGCGGGGCGGCGGGTTCCGGTGGGTGTCGAGCCCGAACCTGCTCGGCGAGATCGTCGAATGGGCCGGGTTCGCGCTGCTCACCTGGACCTGGTCGGGCCTCGCGTTCTTCGTGTGGACCTGCGCGAACCTCGTGCCGCGCGCCCGCGCCAACCACCGCTGGTACCGCGAGCGCTTCGCCGACTACCCGCCCGAGCGGCGCGCGCTCGTGCCGGGGATCTGGTGATCCGGCGCGCTGCTCGCGCACGCTCCGCGGCCTGAGCCCGTCGAAGGGCGCCACCGCCCCCGCTGTGGAATCCCATCCATCCACACCGCCCGCCCCGCCCCGAGCCGCGCGGCGGCCCGCCCCGCTACCGTGCCCGCGTGCTCGACTCACCGCATCCCCGCCGCCCGGCCCGCGACCCGCTCGGCGACCTGCTCGCCGACGCGGCGCACCACCCGCCCGACCCCTTCGAGCCGCCGCCCGAGCCCCGGGGCGCCGACCCGGCGCGCCGCGACGCCGCGGCCGTCGACGACGCGGTGCCGCCGGTCGACGACGACCGCACCGCGCCGATCGATCTCGACGCGATCTTCGTCGAGCCGCAGCGGCCGCGACTGCGGATCACCGCCGGCGCGGCGGTGATCGTCGCGCTCGTCGTCGCCGCGGTCGTGGTGCTCGCCGTCGCCCTGCAGCCGCGGCCCGCCGGGGGAGTGCCGGCGCTCGCGGCGCCCACGGCGACCTCGCTCGACGCCGTCCCCGTCGACGCGGCGCCGGCGCCCGTCGAAACGCCCGCGGCCACCGCGCTCGTGCACGTGCTCGGGCAGGTGCCGTCGCCGGGCGTCTACGAGATCGGCCCCGGCGGCCGGGTCGTCGACGCCATCGCCGCCGCCGGCGGGCTCACCGACGAGGCCGACACCGCGGCGGTGAACCTCGCCCGCCCCGTCGTCGACGGCGAGCAGATCTACGTGCCGGCGATCGGCGAGACCCCGCCCGTGCCGCCGGGCGGCGGGGATGCGGAGGGCGCGTCCGATGGCACGGGCTCGGCGGGCGGCCTCGTGAACCTCAACACCGCGACCGCCGCGCAGCTCGAGACGCTGCCGCGCATCGGGCCGGCGATGGCGCAGCGGATCATCGACCATCGCGAGGCGAACGGGCCCTTCGCCGCGGTCGACGACCTCATCGACGTCGCCGGCATCGGCGAGGCGACGCTCGAGGGCCTGCGGCCCCTGGTGACGGTGTGAGCCCGGATGCGCGCCGGCGCCCCGAGCCTCCGGTTCCGAGCCCTGAGCCGGTCGAAGGGCGGTGGCGTCGTGGACAGGCTCAGCCTCCGGACTCGGTCGAAGGGCGGCCGTTCCCGCTCCGTCCGGCGCCGTCGCCGGCGCCCCGGCTCGACCTCCGCCTCCTGCCGGCGGCCGGCGCCGCCTGGCTCGTCGGCTGGTTCGCGATCGGCCTGCCCACCGCATCCTGGGGCATCGCCGCGGGCTGCGCGGGCGTCGTCGCCGCGGCGCTCGCCTCCCACCGGGCCGGGCGGCTCCGCCGCGCCGCCGGCGCCATCGCGGTCGCGGCGCTCGCGGCCGGGCTCGTCGCGAGCACGGCGGCGATCGGCGCCGAGCACCGCATCCCGCCCGCGCTCGCCGCGGCGCTCGAGGGCGGCCGGGTCGAGCTCGTCGCCACCGTGACGTCGCTGCCCCGCGGCGACGCCCGCACCGACCGGCTGCGCGCCACCGTCACCGCGATCGACGGCGCGCCCGTCGAGGCGCCCGTGCTGCTGTTCCTCCCCGCCGGCGACGGCGAGCCGCCCGAGATCGGCACCGCCGTCGAGGTGCGCGCCACCATGCAGGCGGTCGGGCCCGGCGACCGGGTCGTCGCGCTCGCCTTCGCGCGCGACCCGCCCGCGATCGCCGGGCCGCCGCATCCGCTGCTCGCCGGCGGCAACGCCCTGCGGCAGTCGTTCGTCGACGCCGCGACGGCGCTGCCCGCCCCCGGCGGCGCGCTCGTGCCCGGGCTCGCGGTCGGCGACGAGCGGCTCGTCGACGCCGAGCTCGACGAGGCGATGAAGGCGGCGTCGCTGACGCACCTCACCGCCGTGTCGGGCTCGAACATCGCCCTGATCGTCGCCCTCGTCATCGGCGCCGGCCGGCTCGCCGGCTGGCCGCGCGCGGTGCGCCTCGCCGCGGCCGGGCTCGCGCTCGCCGGATTCGTGCTGCTCGTCACGCCGCAGGGCTCGGTGATCCGCGCCGCCGCGATGGCGGTGCTCGTGCTCGCGCTCGACGCCTCCTCGCGGCCGATCGCCGGCGTGCCGACGCTCGCCCTCGCGGTGATCGTGCTGCTCGCCGCCGATCCGTGGCTCGCCCGCGACTACGGATTCGCGCTCTCGACCGCAGCGACGGCCGGGCTGCTGCTCGGCACCCGCCCGGTCGCCGCACGGCTCGAGCGGTGGCTGCCGCGACCGGTGGCGCTGCTCGTCGCGGTGCCGTTCGTCGCGCAGCTCGCCTGCCAGCCCATCCTGCTGCTGCTCGAGCCCTCGCTGCCGCTCTACGGCGTCGTCGCGAACCTGCTCGCCGCGCCCGCCGCGCCACTCGCCACCGTCGTCGGGCTCGCCGCGGGCGTCGTCGGCGCGGTGAGCGAGCCGCTCGGCGCGGCGCTCGCCTGGGTCGCGTGGCTGCCGGCGCAGTGGATCGGCCTCATCGCGCGCACGGTGGTCGAGCTGCCGTTCGCGCTCGTGCCGTGGCCGGGCGGGGGACCCGGGGCGCTCGCCTTCATCGCGCTCTGCACCGCCGGGGCGATCGTCGCGGTGCGCGGCGGCGGGCGGCGTTTTCGGATGCTGCGGGGCGCGGTGGCCTGGCTGCTCGCGGCCGCGCTCGTGGTCGCGACGGGTGCGGTCGCGTGGCGGGCCGCCGAGCGCGTGCGGGGGCTGCCGCCGGACTGGCGGATCGTCGCCTGCGACGTCGGCCAGGGCGATGCGCTGCTGCTGCGCGGCGGCGGCGCGAACGTGCTCGTCGACACCGGCGACGACGCGGCGCTGCTGCACGAGTGCCTCCGCGAGTTCGGGGTCGCGCGCATCGACCTGCTCGTGCTCAGCCACTTCGACGCCGACCACTCCGGCGCCGTCGCCGAGCTGCGGGTGCCGGTCGGGGCCGCGTGGCTCCCCGACACCCGCGAGGCGCGCGACGACCCGGCCGGGCTGCGGCTCGCGGCCGCGGGCGTCCCCATCCGCTTCGGCGCGGCCGGCGATGCGCTCGCGATCGGCGACATGACGCTCCACGCGCTGAGCCCGCGCCGCGGCGCCGACGGCGCCCCGGCATCCGGCGACGGCAACGACGCGAGCCTCGTCGTGCTCGCCGCGCCCGAGCGGGAGTGCCGGTCGTCCTGCCTGCGGGTGCTGCTGCTCGGGGATGCGGGGGAGTCGGCGCAGCGGCGCATCCTGCGCTCGGGCGCCGAGGTGCGCGCGCACGTCGTGAAGGTGTCGCACCACGGCTCGGCCGACCAATCGGCCGAGCTCTACGCGGCGGTGGGCGCGGCGATCGGGCTCTACTCGGTCGGCGACAACTCGTACGGCCACCCGAGCGAGGCGTCGATGGCGCAGCTCGCCGCCGCCGGCACGCCCTGGCTGCGCACCGACGAGCAGGGGCACCTCGCCGTGTTCGTCGTCGACGGCGAGGTCGCCGCCTGGACCGCGCGCTGACCGCCCGGCCGCAGCGCTTCCGCGTGCCGAACGGTGCGCGCCGCGGGCCGACACGCGCAGTGCGCGGCGTGTCGTGCGGCAGCTCGCACCGTTCGGTAGGAGCCGCATCCGCTCGCCGCCGGGGCCGATGCCGCCATGAGTCCGGACATGCCGCGGCCTACGATGGGACGCGACCCCGCCGACCCGGCGAGGGGCCGAACCAGCGAGAGGACGCACTGTGGCGACGAAGCGCGGAACCGGCGGCAAGTCGGGCGGCAAGTCTGCCGCGAAGCGCCGCATCCAGGACGTCCACTGGCGCCGCCCGCATCCCGCCCCGGTCGTGCTCGTCTCGGGCGGCGAGGACTTCATGGCGCGCGAGGCGATCACCGCGCTGCGCACGATCCTCCGCACCGAGGACCCGTCGCTCGAGGTGTCGGAGCTCGACGCCCGCGAGTACGCGCCCGGCGAGCTCACCACGCTCGCGAGCCCGTCGCTGTTCATGGAGCCCCGCTACATCGTCGCCGAGCAGGTGCAGGACTGCACCGACGCGTTCATCGAGGACGCGCTCGACGTCATCGCCGCGCCGATCGACGGCACCACGATCGTGCTGCGGCACTCGGGCGGCGTGCGCGGCAAGCGGCTGCTGGATGCGGTGCGCGGGCTCGAGCACGCGATCGAGATCGCCTGCACCCCGCTGAAGCAGCACGAGCAGACCGGCTTCGTCAACGACGAGTTCCGCGCCCGCGACCGGCGCGTGCTGCCCGAGGCGGCGCAGGCGCTCGTCAACGCGTTCCACACCGACCTCGCCGAGCTCGCCGCGGCGTGCCGCCAGCTCATGAGCGTCAGCGACGAGCGCGAGATCGTCCCCGAGCTCGTCGAGCGGTACTACGGCGGCCGCGTCGAGACGAGCGGCTTCAAGATCGCCGACGAGGCGATCGCCGGCCGCATCGGCAACGCGATCGCCCTCGTGCGCGCCGGCTTCGACACCGGTGTGAACCCCGTGCCGATCGTCGCCGCGTTCGCGATGAAGCTGCGCACCATGGCGAAGGTCTCCGACCTCGCCGGCTCCGACGGCCAGATCGCCGGCCAGGTCGGCGCCGCTCCCTGGCAGGTGCAGGCCGCCCGCCGCGAGCTGCGCGGCTGGACCGAGCACGAGCTCTCGGCGGCGATCCGACTCACGGCCGAGACCGACTGGCTGGTGAAGGGCGGCTCGCGCGACGCCGAGTTCGCGGTCGAGCGCCTCGTGCGGCGGGTGGCCGCGCGCGAGCTGTAGCGGAGCGGGCGGCCGTCGCCGTCTCCCGGCCACCGCCGCCCCGCACCGGCGGCTGAATCGATCCACAACCGCTGCGTGCTACTGTCCACGCACACCCCGCGAGCGAGCGGATCCGGCAGCGTCGCCGGGGCTCGTCGTCGAGGCGACGGGCGCATCCGGGGTGCCGCACCGGCCGCCCGGTCGGCGCGGACGCTCGACCGTCACCGCGGCGCGACCGCGGGCGCCGCCGCCCGCACCGCGCCGCCGAACCGCGAATGCGAAGGAAGCGAACACGTGAAGGTTCTGATGTACGGCCTCGGATCGGTCGGATCGACGATGGCGAAGATGCTGCTCGAGCGAGGGGCGTCGATCGTCGGCGCGGTCATCGCCTCCGAGTCGAAGCACGGCAAGGACGTCGGCGAGCTGCTCGGCATCGAGCCGCTCGGCGTCACCGCGACCACCGACGCGCAGGAGGCGCTCGCCCGCGACCCCGACCTCGTCGTGATGAGCATCGCGAGCTACATGGACGACATGATCGACCCGGTGCGCGCCTGCCTGAAGGCGGGCTGCGACGTCATCTCGCTCTCGGAGGAGCTGATGCACAGCTGGCGCACCTCGCCCGAGGAGACCGCCGAGATCGGCGCGCTCGCGAAGGAGCACGGCGCGCGGATGCTCTGCACCGGCCACCAGGACGGCTTCTGGGTGTCGCTGCCGGCGGTGCTCATGGGCACCTGCTTCACGATCGACGAGGTGCGCGGCAGCGCGGCGTGGAACGTCGACGACTTCGGCGCCGAGCTCGCCCGCGACCAGCAGGTCGGCGCGAGCCGCGAGGAGTTCGACGCCTGGGCGGCGACCGCCCAGCGGCCGCCGACGTTCGGCCGCACCTCGCTGCACGCGCTCGCCGCGATGGCCGGGCTCGACGTCGAGGAGTCGACGACGACCACCGAGCCGGCGGTCGCCGAGCACGACCTCCACTGCGCGGCGCTCGGCGAGGACATCTCGGCGGGCACGATCATCGGCTTCACCGACATCGACGTCGTCACCACGAAGCAGGGCGTCACGCTGCGCCTCGAGATGACCGGCAAGGTCTACGCCGAGGGCGAGACCGACAGCAACACCTGGGAGGTGCTCGGCCAGGCGCCGGTGAAGATCCACAGCGAGGGCCTGCAGACCCACTGGACCACCTGCAGCACGCTCGTGAACCGCATCCCGCAGCTGCTCGAGGCCGAGCCGGGCTACCGCACGATCGACGAGCTGCCGCAGCTGCGCTTCCGGGCCGGGAGCTGACCCGGTCCGCGCAGCGGCAGCCGGCGCGGCCTCAGCGGCGCGCCGGCTGCTGCTGCGTGATGCAGTGGATGCCGCCGCCGAACGCGAAGATGTCGCGGGCGTCGACGAGCTCGATGCGGTGGTCGGGGTAGCAGCGCTGCAGGATCGCGGCCGCCTCCTCGTCGCGCGGGTCGTCGAAGGCGCAGAGGATCACCGCCCCGTTGCAGACGTAGTGGTTGATGTACGACCAGTCGACCCAGCCGTGCTCGTCGCGCAGCTGCCGCGGGGCGGGCACCTCGATGATCTCGATCGGCCGGCCGGCGGCGTCGGTCGCCCCCGCGAGCCGCTGCTTCAGCGCCTCGGAGATGCGGTGGTCGTGGTGCTTCGGATCGCGCTGATCGTGCACGAGCACCTTCCCGGGGCCCGCGAACGCGGCGATGATGTCGACGTGGCCGCGGGTGCCGAACTCCTCGTAGTCGCGGCGCAGGCCGCGGTCGAACCAGATCGGCGTCGTCGCGCCGATCGTGCGGGCGAGCTCGGCCTCGACCTCCTCGGCGCTCCAGCCGGGGTTCCGGCCCGGATCGAGCTGCACGGTGCGCGTGAGCAGCACGGTGCCCTCGCCGTCGACGTGGATGCCGCCGCCCTCGTTGACGAGCGGCGAATCGACGACCCGCGCGCCGGCCTGCTCGGCGACGAAGCGGCCGATCCTCGCGTCCTCGTCGTAGGCGGCCCAGTTCTGCGCGCCCCAGCCGTTGAAGGTCCAGTCGACCGCGACGAGCTCGTCGCCGTCGAAGGCGAACGACGGGCCGATGTCGCGCATCCACGCGTCGTTCAGCTGGTGGATCACGACGTCGATGGCGTCGCCGCACTGGGCGCGCGCCTCGTGCTCGTCGCCCGGGTCGACGACCATCGTCACCGGCTCGTGCTTCGCGATCGTCCGGGCCACCTCGAGCCAGGCGCGGCGGGCGCGCTCGAGATCCTCCTCGCCGCGCTCGCCGAAGGTGTCGTTCGGCGGCGGGTACGCCATCCAGGTGCGCTCGTGGGGCGTCCATTCGGCGGGCATGAGCGGTGCGGTCATCGTCGACTCCGTTCAGCGGTGAACCTCGTTCATGGCATCGTCGCGCAGGTGCGGGCCGCGGGGCAAGTCGGATGCGGGCGCGGCGCGCGGGGCCGCCGCGCGGAAACGACGACGGCCCCGCCGGAGCGGGGCCGTGCCTGCGGCGCGAGGGCCGGATGCGCGGGGGTCAGGCCGAGAGGCCGTTCACCATCTTCGCGATGGCCGACTTCTTGTTCGCGGCCTGGTTCTTGTGGATGACGCCCTTCGACACGGCCTTGTCGAGCTTCTTCGACGCGTAGGCGAGCGCGGTGGCGGCCTTCTCCTGCTCACCGGCGGCGACGGCCTCGCGGACGCGACGGATCGCGGTGCGGAGCTCGGCCTTGTGAGCCTTGTTGCGCTCGGTCGCCTTGCGGTTGGTGCCGATGCGCTTGATCTGCGACTTGATGTTTGCCAAGTGAGTATTCCTCGATCGAGTAGGTGAGTTTCGGTTCGCACCTTGCGGGTAGAGGGGCCGCGCGGCGCATCGCGTCGAGTGGGGTACGCGTAAGCCAAGGAGCAATGCTACCAGGATGCGCGGCCGCGCGGGAGCCTCGGATCGCGCGATCCGGGTCGCGCCGGCGCGCGCCCGGTGAGTCTGGTGATGCGCCCGGTCAGCCGGCCGCGACCTCGAGCGCCGCGACGAACTCGCGCGCCCGCTCGCGCTCGGCGGCCACCGGCTCGACGACCTGCGTGCGCACGACGCCGTCGATCTCGCGGAGCATCCGTCGCCTCGCCCGGCGCCGGCGGCCCGCGGCGACCGCGCCGCTCACCGCCGCGACCACGAGCCCGAGCAGGATGCCGAGCAGCGCCCCGAGCGCGATGAGCAGCCCCGGCACCGGCCAGCCCTCGACGAGCGTGATCTCGAGCGGCGGCAGGCCGAGGAGCGGCAGCGCCCACACCGCGAGGTACCAGCCGACACCGACGATCGCGGCGAGCAGCGCCACCCACTGCACGATCGCGATGACCGCCCACCACCACGAGCCGCGCGCGCCGAGGTCGGTGCGGGCGATCGCCCGGTCGAGCTCGTCGGGCAGCGCCTCGATCGAGTCGGCCGACCGGGCGCGCAGCGCCGCCTGCCAGCCGTCGGGGAGGCCCTCGGCGGCGCGGTCGACGTAGTCGCGCACGGCGCGGCCGATGCCGGCGCGCTGCCCGGCCGACAGCGGCGGCAGCGAGGTGCGGTGCAGCTCGGCGTCGCGGCCGCGCCGCTCGGCGGCCCGGGTGGTGTCGCCGAGCCGCAGCCGCCGCAGGGGATCGGGCCGCAGCCGCAGCAACCAGCTCGTGAGCGGCCAGCCCGTCGCCTGCCCGGCGCGCTTGCGGTACGAAGCGGCGACCGCCTGCGCGACGGTGTCGATGCCGGACGCCGCGCCCACATCCCGCACGAGCCGCTGCGCATCGCGCCCGCTCGCCTCGGCGCCCGCGATCACGAGCCCGCCCGAGCCGGCCTCCGCATCCGCCCCGCCGGCGAGCAGCCGCCGGGCGGCGCCGCGGGCGTCGGCCTCGAGCCGCGCCGAGGCGGCCGCGCGGTCACGGGCGAAGCGGGCGATCAGCGCGCGCACCTCGTCGACGCCCTCGCCGGTGACGGCGCTCGCGGGCAGCACCCGCACCCTGCCGAGTCCGTCGGCGCGCACGAGCTCGGTGAGCGAGCGCACGACCGCCGGCACCTCGGCGCGCGGCAGCAGGTCGATCTGGTTGAGCACCACGGCGGTGACCGCGGCGTGCTCGGCGAGCGGCGCGATGAAGTCGCGGTGCAGCGTCGCATCGGCGTACTTCTGCGGGTCGACGACCCACACGAGCACGTCGACCTGCCCGGCGAGCCGGGTCGCGATCTCGCGGTGCTCGAGGGCCACCGAGTCGAAGTCGGGCAGGTCGAGGAGGATCAGCGGCAGCGAGTCGTCACCGGCGAACGGCGCGGGCGTGCGCCGGTCGCGCACCTCGAGCCAGTCGAGCAGCTCGGCGGCGCCCTCGGGCCGCCACACCGCCGCGAGCGGCTCGCTCGTCGTCGGCCGGGTCACGTGCGTGCGGGCGAGCGGCTCGCCGACCACCGCGTTGAACAGCGACGACTTGCCCGAGCCGGTCGCGCCGAAGAAGCCGACGACGGTGTGCTCGCTCGAGCGGGCGCGCCGCTCGGCCGCCGAGCGCACGATCGCGTCGAGCGCCTCCGCATCCGCATCGGCGATGCGCCCCTCGCCGAGCGCGCGGGCCCGCTCGAGCGCGTGCAGCCGGTCGTCGAGCGCGCGGCGGCGGCTCATCGGGCGCCGCCCATCGCCCGCTCGAGCGCGCCGGCCGCCTCGACGAGGCCGACGCCGTCGGGGCCGTCGAGCACCGGCTCGATGCGTGCGGCGTAGCGGCGGTACTCCTCGTCGAGGAGCGCGCCCACCCGCGCGTGCAGGTCGTCGCGCGCCTGCTTCGCGAGCGAGCGCACCGCCTCGTCGCCGAAGATCGTCTCGAGCAGCTTCTGGCCGACCACCGCCGAGCCGCCGGCGATCGCGATCTCGCCGCCGGTGAGGCCGGCCGTCGACGCGAACACGACGATCATCAGCGTCACCGTCACCGCGTTGAGGCCGAGCGAGAGCACCCGCGCCTTCACGCGCTTGCCGCCCGCCTGCTCCTGGATGAGCCGCATCAGCGCCCCCTGCCACTCGCGCACGAGCGCCGCGGCGCGCTCGTCGAGGTCGGCCGACTCGCGGGCGAGCGCCGGTTCGTCGATGAGCCGCCGGCCCGCCGGCGTCGTGCGCAGCCGCTGCCAGGCGGCGGATGCGGCGCGCCCCGCCTCGTTCACGATCACGGCGTGCAGGCCCGTCTCGATCTCGGTCTCGACCTCGCGCACCGGCGCCGGCTTGCCCGAGAACCACTCGCCGAGCCGGTCGCGGAAGCGCCCGAACCACGACTCCATCGAGCGGAACACGTCGGCGGTGCCGACGAAGTCCTGCCAGCGCGCGAGCACCTCGCCGCGCAGCAGCGCGCCGTCGCGGGTCGCCGCCTCGACCGCCTCGGCGGCCTCGTCGTACTCGTCGCGCGCGATCGCGGCGAGCCCGCGCGCGGCGACGAGCTGCGCGTCGCGGGCCGCGGCCACCGCGAACGCCGTGCCGCCGAGGCGCCGCACGGCGCCGGCGACGGTGCGGCGGGCGACCTCGTGGCGCGCCTGCCGGTCGGCGGCGAGCGCGCCGAGCCAGTGCCGCAACGGCGCGACCCCGTCGGCCGGCAGCATCCCGAACTCGTCGAGCGGCTGCTCGTGCAGCGTGAACACCGGGGCGCCGGGCAGGCCGCGCTCGGCGAGCATCCGCCGCAGATCGGCCTCGACCTCGGCACCGGCGCCGGGCGGCACCCGGTTGAGCACGACGGCGACGGTGATGTCGCGGGCGGCGGCGTCGTCGAGCAGCCGCCACGGCACCGCGTCGGCGTAGCGGTTCGCGGTGGTGACGAAGCACCACAGGTCGGCGGCGGCGAGCAGCTGCGCCGCGAGCGCCCGGTTCTCGTCGGCGATCGAATCGACGTCGGGGGCGTCGAGCACCGCGAGGCCCGCGGGCACGGTCTCGTCGGCGACGAGCACCACCGAGCCGATGAGCGCCGCGTCGGGCGCGGCGCCGGCGGCGTCGCTGCGCACCGGGGCGTCGGTGCGGGTGCCGGTGATGCGACTGAGGCCCGGCAGGATGCGCTCGGAGGCGAACCACTCGCGGTCGCCGGGGGAGTGGAGGAGGATCGGCTGCCGCGTCGTCGGGCGGATCGCGCCGGTGCGGGTGACGGGGTGGCCGACGAGCGCGTTCACGATCGTCGACTTGCCGGCGCCGGTCGAGCCGCCGACGACCGCGAGCAACGGCGCGTCGAGGTTCGCGAGCCGCGGCGCGAGGTAGTCGTCGATCTGCTGCAGCGCGGCGGTGCGCTGCGCGCGGGCCTCGGCGGCGCCGTCGAGGTCGAGGGGCAGCTCGGTCGCGGCGAGCGCGCCGCGCAGGCGCTCGAGCTCGTCGAGCGCGCCCGGGCTCGCGGGTGCGGGGGTCGTGGCGGTCACACGTTCAGGATGCCGCATCCCGGCTGAACGGGCCGGGGCGCCCGCGTCATGGGATGATGGCAGGCACCATGCCCAACCAGCCCAAGATCCTGCAGCCGCTCGAGACGCCCGCCGAGCGCATCCGCAACTTCTGCATCATCGCGCACATCGACCACGGCAAGTCGACTCTCGCCGACCGGATGCTCCAGCTCACCGGGTCGGTCGAGGACCGCGTCATGCGCGCCCAGTACCTCGACAAGATGGAGCTCGAGCGCGAGCGCGGCATCACGATCAAGTCGCAGGCCGTGCGCATGCC
>JAAYAS010000294.1 GCA_012719255.1 Microbacteriaceae bacterium
CATTCCGCCCGCCCGGCGACCCCGCGCAGCCCGCCGACCCCGCGCCGCCCGCCGGCCCCGTCCCGCCGCCCCGAGGAGCCCCCGCATGACCACGATCGGCCTCATCGACGACACCGGCTGGCGGCTGCTCATCGGCGCGGGCGCGGTGCTCGTCGTCGCGACGCTCGTCACCGCGGTGCTCGGCCGCGCGCTCGACCGCGAGCGCCACGCCTCGCTGCTCTCGAACCTCCGCGCCCGCATCGGCGCCTGGTGGGTGATGACCGCGCTGATCACGCTCGTGCTCATGGCCGGCGAGACGGTGACGATCCTGCTGTTCGCGGCGCTGTCGCTGCTCGCGCTGCGCGAGTTCATCACGATCTCGCCGACCACCCAGCAGGATCACCGCGCCCTGGTGTGGATGTTCTGGATCATCCTGCCGGTGCACTACTTCGCGGTCTGGAACCACTGGTACGGCTTCTTCGCCGTGTTCATCCCGGTGTACGCGTTCCTCTTCCTGCCGGCGCGCACCGCGCTCGTCGGCGAGACCCGCGGCTTCCTCCGCCGCGCCGCGGTCGTGCAGTGGTCGCTGATGGTCTGCGTCTACGCGGTGAGCCACGTGCCGGCGCTCATGCAGCTGCCGATCGCGATGGCGCACGGCCGCGCCTACGCCGAGGGCTCGGCGCCGGGCGAGGGCGGGCCGGCGGGCGCGAACCTGCTGCTGTTCCTCATCATCGTCGTGCAGGGCTCCGACGTGCTGCAGTACGTGTGGGGCAAGACGCTCGGCCGGCATCCGATCGCCCCGCGGGTGAGCCCGAACAAGACCTGGGAGGGGTTCGTCGGCGGCATCCTCAGCGCCACCGCGCTCGGCGCCGCGCTGTGGTGGGTGACGCCGTTCGAGCCGTGGCAGGCGGCGGGGCTCGCGTTCGTGTCGTGCCTGCTCGGCTTCGCCGGCGGGCTCGTGATGAGCTCGATCAAGCGCGATCGCGGCGTGAAGGACTTCGGCGCGCTCATCCCCGGCCACGGCGGTGTGATGGACCGCATCGACTCGCTGAGCTTCGCCGGCCCGGTGTTCTTCCACCTGACCCGGTTCTTCTTCGCCTGAGGCCGGGTCGCGCCTCGTGCGGCGGCGCGCCGCGCGCCCCGCTCAGCGTGATGCCGACCGAGGCGGCGACGACGAGCGCGACCGCCCCGAGCTTCAGCGCGCTCGGCACCTGCGCGAGCAGCAGCCAGCCGCAGGCCGTCGCGACCACCGGCTCGAGGCTCATCAGCACGCCGAACACCGGCCGCGGCAGCCGCCGCAGGGCGAGGTAGTCGAGCGAGTACGGGATGAGCGAGGCGAGCACCGCCGTGAGCGCCGCGAGCCCGAGCAGCCGCAGGTCGCCGGCGGCGAGCGCGACGCCCTCGAGGCCGAGCGGCAGCGACATCAGCGCGCCGACAACGAGGGCGACGAACAGCCCGCCGAGCCCCGGGATCAGCGCCCCGCTGGTCGCGCCGGTGTGGATGTACGCCGCCCAGCAGCCGGCGGCGAGCAGCGCGAACAGCACGCCGATCGGGTCGAGCGCGACGCCCGTGATCGAGTCGATGCCGATGAGCGCCATGCCGGCCGCCGCGAGCCCCACCCACACGAGGTCGCGGGCGCGCCGCGAGAGCACCGCCGACAGCAGCAGCGGGCCGAGGAACTCGATCGCGACGGCCGTGCCGAGCGGAATGCGCTCGATCGCCGCGTAGAAGGTGCCGTTCATGCCGCCCATCGCGACGCCGAGCAGCAGCGCCGCCCGCCACTGCCGGGCCGCCCAGCGGTGCAGCGCCGGACGGGCGAGCACGTGCAGGATCGCGGCGGCGAACGCGAGCCGCAGCGCGTTCACCGCCCACGACCCCATCTCGGGGAACAGCCCCACCGCGAGCACCGCGCCGAACTGCAGCGAGGTCGCCGAGCACAGCAGCATCGCGACGGCGCCGAGCCGCGAGCCGGGGCGGGTGGTGGTCATGCGTCCGAGCATGCCGCACGCGCATCCGGGGCGCCGCCGAGCGCGCCGGGATGCGCCGTGCACCGCGATGCGCCGCGCTGCAGGATGCCCGGCGCCCGTCGTCAGCGGCCCGGCCGATGCACCCGCCGCGCGCCGACCCCGGCGATGCCGCCCACGCGCATCCGCCGCGCCGAGCCGGCCGCCGGGGCGGGCGGCGGCTCGAAGTGCGCCGGCAGCACCGGCAGCTCGATCGGCCCGGTCGCGAGCCGCTCGCCCGCGCTCGCATCGCCGACCTCGACGACCTCGCGGGCGCCGAGCGTGACGCCGACGCTCGCGGCGACGACGAGCAGCACGGCGGCGAGCTTCAGCGTGCTCGGCACCTGCGCGAGCAGCAGCCAGCCGCCGATCGTCGCGACCACCGGCTCGAGGCTCATCAGCACCCCGAACACCGGTCGCGGCAGCCGCCGCAGCGCGATGAACTCGAGGGAGTACGGGATGAACGAGGCGAGCAGCGCCGTGAGCGCCGCGAGCCCGAGCAGCCGCGGATCGGCGAGCGCGATCGCCGCGCCCTGCGCGCCGAGCGGCAGCGAGACGAGCGCGGCGACCGCCATCGCCACGACGAGGCCGCCCTGCCCCGGGATGAGCCCGCCCGCCTTCGAGCCGGCGAGGATGTACGCCGCCCAGCCGCCGGCGGCGAGCAGCGCGAACAGCACGCCGATGGGGTCGAGCGCCGCGCCGGTGAACGAGTCGACGCCGATGAGCACCATGCCGGCGGCGGCGAGCCCGACCCAGGCGTGGTCGCGGGCGCGGCGCGAGAGCGCCGCCGAGAGCAGCAGCGGCCCGATGAACTCGATCGCGACGGCGGTGCCGAGCGGGATGCGCTCGATCGACGCGTAGAAGAAGCCGTTCATCGCGCCCATCGCGAGCCCGAGCACGAGCGCGGCCCGCCACTGCCGGCCGCTCCAGCGGTGGAGCGCCGGCCGGGCGAGGGCGAGCAGCAGCACCGCCGCGAAGGCGAGCCGCAGCGCGTTCGTGCCCCACGCGCCGATCTCGGGGAACAGCCGCACCGCGAACGCCGCGCCGAACTGCAGCGAGGTCGCCGAGCACAGCAGCAGGGCGATCGCGCCGAGGTTCGCGCGGGGTGCGGCGGTGGTCATGAGGCCGAGCATCCCGCACCCCGACTCGATAGTCGAGTTACACTTCTCGACCAGAACAGTTCACTTGCATCGAACGATCGCGAGGCTCCGCGGATGCTCAACCTCCAGCGCCTGCGCCTGCTGCGCGAACTGCACCGGCGCGGCACGATGGCGGAGGTCGCCCGCGCGCTCGCCTACACGCCGTCGACGGTGTCGCAGCAGCTCGCCCTGCTCGAGCGCGAGACCGGCACGGCGCTGCTCGAGCGCGTCGGCCGCCGGGTGCGGCTCACCGACGCCGCGATCGCCCTCGTCGAGCACACCGAGGCGGTGCTCGCGCGGCTCGAGCTCGCCGAGAGCGATCTGCAGGCCGCCCGCCCCGACGCGCCCGCGACCATCCGCGTCGCCGCGTTCCCCACGGTGCTCGCCTCGCTCGCGCCGACCGCGCTCACCCTGCTCGCCGAGCGCCATCCGCAGCTGCGCGTCGAGCTCCACGACCGCGAGGTCGAGGAGGCCTACGACGAGCTGCGGGCGCACGCCTTCGACCTCGTCGTCGGCGAGAGCTACCCCGGCGCGCCCGAGCCGCCGCATCCCGGCATCGAGCTCGCGCCGCTGCGCCCCGACGCGCTGCGGCTCGTGCTGCCGCTCGAGGGCCCGCTGCGCCGCGTGCCGGGCGAGTTCGCCGAGCTCGCCGAGGCGCCCTGGGCCTTCGACACGCGCACGAGCCGGATGGGCGTGTGGGCGCTCGGCCGCTGCCGGGCCGCCGGGTTCGAGCCGCGCATCCTCGTCGAGACGCCCGAGCCGCTGCTGCAGGCGCACCTCGTGCGCTCGGGGCACGTCGTCGCGATCATCGCCGAGCTCATCGCCGCGCCGCTGCTCGAGGGCACGCGGCTCGTCGAGCTGCCGGGCGACCCGCACCGGCTGCTGTTCACGGCGGTGCGCGCCGGCAGCGCCGGGCGGCCGGCGATCCGCGCGGTGCGCGAGGCGCTCGCCGATGCCGCGCGCATGCAGGCGCCGCCGCGCCCCGCCGACCGGCTGGCGCGGTAGCGCGCGCCGCTACAGCGTCGTGTCTGGCTCGACCTCGCGGTGCTGCGCGGGGCCGGCCTTGAGCCGCTCCTCGACGGCGACGAGCGCGAGCACCACGACCGCGCCGAGCACGGCGAGGCCGATCGGGCCCCAGAGCGGCTCGCCCGGGGCGAGCAGCGCGCCCGCGCCCTCGCCGTCGGCGCCGTCGGTCTGCCAGGGCCACAGCGCCCGCAGCGAGCCGATCATGAGGCCCGACATGATGAGCAGCGTCGAGCGGCGGTGGTTGTGCAGCAGGTGGTGCAGCACCTTCACGAAGGCCGCCAGGCCCGCGATCGCGCCGAGCATGAACGTGCCGAGGTAGGGCAGGTTCCGCTCGTCGACCGCCGACATCGTCGGCGCGTAGAGGCCGACGGCGAGCAGGAAGAACGAGCCCGAGATGCCGGGGATGACGAGCGCGCAGATCGCGACCGCGGCGGCGACGAACACGAGCGGCAGCGCCGGGTCGTCGATGGTGCGGCCGCCGGCGAAGCTCGTGAGCACGAAGGCGACGACGACCGCGCCGGCGAGCATGAGCAGCTCGACGAACGGCGGCCGACCGGGCTTGCGGGCGGGCATCATCCGCAGCGGCACGATGATGCTCGCCGCGACGAGGCCGAAGAACAGGCCGCGCGCGTGCTCGGGGGTGTCGGTGACGAAGTCCTTCATCACGCCCGCGAGGGTGAACACCGCCGCGATCATGCCGATGAGCACCGGGATGATGAGCAGCCAGTTCGTGCGGCGCAGTTCGGCGCCGGCCGAGCGCAGCCGGTCGGGGCCGAACACGAGGCGGCGGCCGGCCTGCACGACGTGGTCGGCCGAGTCGATGAGCTGGTCGTAGACGCCGGTGACGAGCGCCACCGTGCCGCCCGAGACCCCCGGCACGAGCTCGGCCATGCCGATGAGCGCGCCGCGCACGAGGTCGATCGGCAGCACGTACCAGGGGCGTCGCGGGGCGGGCGCGGCGGCGGCGTGCTCGGGGCGGGGCTGCGGGTCGGGATGCGTCATGCTCGGCTCTCGTGGTGCGGTGCCGGGCCGCACGGCGGCCCTGGGAAGTTCGGCCGCGCGGCGGCCGGAGGATGCGGGGCCGCATCGCGGCCGAAGGACAAGCCTACGCGGGACCGAGCCGGGCGGTGTCGTCCTCGAGCTCGCCGTCGAGGCGCCGCTCGAGG
>JAAYAS010000033.1 GCA_012719255.1 Microbacteriaceae bacterium
ACTCCTCGACCGGGCGACCGCGCTTCGTCGTGCGGGCGGCGGTGCGGCGCCGGTGCGGCGCCGGTCAGCCGGATGCGGGGGTCGCGGCGTGCAGCTCCACGGCGAACTCCGCGTACGGGCCGCGCACCTCGACGCCGGCCGCGACCGCCTCGCGCGCGAGCTCGACGCAGCGGGCGAGGCGGTCGCGGTCGACCGGATCGAGGGGCGCCGTCACTGCCCGCCGAGCTTCGCGAAGAACTCGCCGACGCGCTCGTCGGCCCACGACCAGGCGTCGTCGCCGCGGAGCACGACGTCGGCGCCGCCGTCGCAGTAGATCGTCTGGCCGGCGCAGTGGCTGTTCTCGACCGAGGTGAGCCAGATCAGCAGGTTCGCGATCGACTCGGCCGGCTGGTGGTAGTTCAGCGGCATCGGCACGACCGCGTCGACCATCGCCTTGCCCTCCTCGGTGGCGAGCAGGCCCTCGGTCATCGGCGTGACGACGACGCCCGGGCCGACCGCGTTGATCGGGATGCCCGCGCCGGCCCACTCGGGGGTCACCGACTCGCGGCGCACCCAGCGCGAGATCGCGCGCTTCGACGAGGCGTAGATGAAGTTGCCGGTCACCGGGTCGTTCTCGAAGCGCTTCGCGATGTCGACGGCCTTCGCCTCGTCGCCGGCGAGCAGCGCCTCGGTGAGCTCGTTCGACTGCGGCTGCAGCGACGACATCGACGACACGACCGCCACGCGCGGCGCCTCCGACTCGGCGAGCGTCGGGCGGATCGCCTCGAGGAACTCGGTGACGCCGAAGTAGTTCACCGACACGGTCGCGGGGATCGGGTGCGAGATGCCGGCGCAGGCGATCACCGCGTCGACGGTGCCGTTCGCGGCGGCGACCGCGTCGGCGGCGGCCTTCGCGCGGCCCTCGGGCGTGCCGAGATCGCCCTCGACCTCGGCGCCGCGCAGGTCGACGCCGATGACGGTCTGCCCCTGCTCGCGGAGCAGGTCGGCGGTCGCCTTGCCGATGCCGGAGCCGGCGCCGGTGATGACGTAGGTGCGTGCCATGGGATGGTCTCCTTCGCTCGTCGCGGCCGCCCGCGGCGAGCGGCCCGGGCGGACTCGGATGCGGCGCATCCGCGCCTCCACTCTGCGCGCATCGCCTGAGCGTCCCGGAAGCGCGCGGCGCGGCCGGGGCGACTTGCACCTGCTACTCGCACGGTCGGCAAAGTCGGATGCGGCGGGACGGTCGGCGTGGGACGGCGAGGTCGGGCGGGATGCGGCGGGCGGAGACCGCGCGACCGGCACCCGCCGCGCGCGTCGCGCCCGGAAACGGGCGGCGGGCCGGCGCGACCGCGCCGACCCGCCGCATCCGCCCGGCGCCGCCGGGCCCGCGCGCTACTGCTGCGCGCGCAGGATCGCCGCCACCGGCGAGCGGCCCGGAACCTCGTCGCCGCGCACGGCGATGACGGTGCCGCCGGTGGTGAGCACCCGCGCCGCGATCTCGTCGACGAGCGCGTAGGTGCCGGGGCCGTCGGACTCGGCGACGGTCACCTCGCCGAACTCGTCGATCGCGCCCTCCTGCCGGTGCTCGAGGTCGTAGACGAGCGAGTCGATCTGGCCCGCGGTGGCGTGCCGGGCGACCTCGTCGAAGTCGGAGGTCGCGCGGTGCACGGCCTGCTGCGCCCGGAACCGCTCGCGCCACTCGGCGAGCACCGCGTCGTAGTGGCGCTCGAGCACCTCGCGGCCGCGCTTCGCGAGCTCGGCGTCGTCGAACGAGGCCGGGTTCGCGCCGATGCTCTCGTCGAGCAGCTCGTCGGCGCCGCTCACCTCGCGGTAGGCGGGGGCGAGGTCCTCGCTCGCGGCGAGCACGATCGGGCGCTCGTCGTCGCCGATCGCGGCGAGCACCGCGTCGCGGACGATCGACGCGTAGCGGCGCTGCTCGACCTTCGGGCCGAGCGTGCCGTCGGCGCGCTTGCGGTCGAGCTGGCCGCCGCCGTGCTTCTCGACGTCGAGCACGTCGGCCGCGTCGTCGGGCAGCTCGTCGAGCGGCACCCGGCGGTGGGTGGCGTCCGACTCGAGCGCGACGAGCCGCACATCGCCCTCGGTGAGGGCGAGCACGTAGCCGTCGTGCGGGAACGTCGTCGCGCGCAGCAGCGGGCCGGTGTCGTAGCGGTCGCCGACCGCCGAGTGCGAGGGCAGCTCGTTGCGGAGGCGGTACGCGTCGAGCCCGTCGGGCGAGGCGAACACCGCGATCGAGCGCGCCGAGGTGCCCCAGAAGTCGCGGTCGCCGACGAGCTCCGCGAGCAGCTCGCCGATGCGCTGCGACTCGGAGGCGGCCACGCCGAGCTCCTTGAGCTGGGCGCGCGCCTCGTCGGCGGCCGCGCGCAGCTTCGCCCGGGCGGTCTCGGTGTCGTGCGCCACCGCACCGCGGGCGGCGCCGTTGCCGACCTGCGGCGAGGCCACGTAGAGCGAGATGCTCGCCGGGTGGCGGTGCTTCGTCAGGCGGACCAGATCTTCATGCGCGACAACATCAATACTCATGCGACCACGCTACCGGGATGGCGCTGGGGAACGGCCCAACGCCAGGGGAGGCGGGGGTGCGGCCGGGGCGCGCGAGCGGGGGTGGACGCGGCGGCGCGGCCGCGGATGCGACGATGTCGGGTATGCACGACACGAGCGGCGGCCCCGGGCCGGATCCGAGCGGCGCCGACGCGAGCTCCGGGGCGGCCGAGCGGCCCCCGCGGGTGCCCGAGGCCGCGCTGCTCGCCGACGCCCTCGGCCGCGAGGGCCGGCTCATCAGCCGCGAGGCCGCCGGGGTCGGCGCGATCGCCGGCTTC
>JAAYAS010000295.1 GCA_012719255.1 Microbacteriaceae bacterium
GGGGTGCGCACCGCGTCGCGGTCGCCGAGCCAGATGTTGTCGCCCATGCCGATCTCGTCGCCGTAGTACAGCACCGGCGAGCCCGGCAGCGACAGCAGCATGGCGTTGAACAGTTCCAGCTGGTTGCGGTCGTTTTCCAGCAGCGGCGCCAGGCGGCGGCGGATGCCGATGTTCGCCTTCATCCGCGGGTCCTTCGCGTACTCGGCGTACATGAAGTCGCGCTCGGCGTCGGTGACCATCTCCAGCGTCAGCTCGTCATGGTTGCGCAGGAAGATGCCCCACTGCGCCGACGAGGGGATGTCCGGCGTCGAGTCGAGGATCTCCGAGATGGGGAAGCGCGACTCGCGGCGCACCGCCATGAAGATGCGCGGCATCAGCGGGAAGTGGAACGCCATGTGGCACTCGTCGCCGCCGACCTCGGGGTCGCCGAAGTACTCGACGACGTCCTCCGGCCACTGGTTGGCCTCGGCCAGCAGCACGCAGCCGGGGTACTCCTCGTCCATGACGGCGCGGCACTTCTTCAGGAAGTCGTGCGTCTCGGGCAGGTTCTCGCAGTTCGTGCCCTCGCGCTCGAAGAGGTACGGGACGGCGTCGAGGCGGAAGCCGTCGATGCCCAGGTCGGACCAGAAGCGCAGGACGTCGATCATCGCCTCCTGCACGGCGGGGTTGTCGTAGTTGAGGTCCGGCTGGTGGGAGAAGAACCGGTGCCAGTAGTACTGGCCGCGCACCGGGTCGTAGGTCCAGTTGGAGTCCTCGGTGTCGACGAAGACGATGCGCGCGCCCGAGTAGGTGTCGGGGTCGTCGGTCCACACGTAGAAGTCGCCGTAGGGCCCGTCGGGGTCGCTCCGCGATTCCTGGAACCACGCGTGCGTGTCGGACGTGTGGTTCATGACCAGGTCGGTGATGACGCGGATACCGCGCTTGTGCGCCTCGTCGAGGAAGATCACGAAATCCTCGACCGTACCGAATTCCGGTAGCACAGCACGGAAGTCGCGGATGTCGTAACCGCCGTCGCGGAGCGGTGAATCGTAGAAGGGCGGCAGCCAGATGCAGTCGGCGCCGAGCCATGCGATGTAGTCGAGTTTCTCGGTCAGCCCCCGTAGGTCGCCGGTGCCGTCGTTGTTCGAGTCGTTGAAAGCGCGGGCGAGAACCTCGTAGAACACCGCGGTCTTGAACCAGTCCGGGTCGACGGGCAGGCTGCGTGCATGGGCGAAGTCCTCGGCCCGGCTCTCGACGAGATGACCGTCTTCGGTGTGTTCGTAATCGGGTACTCGGTCGGACGGATCCGGCATGGCACCTCCGTGCTCGTCGCGTCGCAGGATGGACTCGCCCCAGAATGCCCCGGCGGACCGATTTCCACACCCGTACCGAACGGAACGCTATGTGAGTGCACATGTGCGCCGATAGATTGGCGGGCATGACTGCGAACCGGCCCGAAGGGCGGGTGGCCGAACTGTGCACCCGCATGCGTTCGTTCATCGACGACGAGGTGATTCCTCTCGAACCCGTCCTTAGCCGCCACGACGACAAGGCCGCCGAGGCGCTCGCCGGTCTGAAGGGCAGGGCGAAGGAACTCGGGCTGTGGGCCCTGGGGCATCCCGAGGAGATGGGCGGGGGCGGGGTTCCCTTCCTCGACTTCGTCTACCTCAACGAGATCATCGGCCGCTCCGAGTACGGCCAGCTCGCAGTGGGATCGGTGTCCATGCAGGACGCCCTGATGATCCAGCGGCACGGCACCGCCGAACAACGCGAGCGCTGGATCCCGGGGCTCGTCTCCGGCGATATCCTGCCCTCCGTCGGCATGACCGAACCGGAAGTGGCGGGATCCGGCCCCGTGCTCGTGCAGACCACCGCCCGGCTCGAGAACGGCGAATGGGTGATCGACGGGCACAAGTTGTTCACCACCGGTGCCGCGCAGGCCGGCTATTGCACGGTCTTCGCCCGGACCGAACCCGAGTCGACGCCGCTGCACCGCAGCATCAGCGCGATCATCGTGCCCATCGACACCCCCGGACTCGAGATCGTGCGGGCGATCCCCACGATTGGTCACGACCCGAGCGATCACTACGAGGTGCGGTACAGCGGGGTGCGGGTTCCCGAGAAGAACGTGCTCGGCGAACGCGGCAACGGCTTCGTCGTCGCGCAGGACCGGCTCGGGCCGGGCCGGATCTTCCACTGCATGCGGTGGCTCGGCCAGGCCCAGCGGGCCTTCGAACTCATGTGTGCCCGCGCCAACTCCCGATTCGCCCACGGTTCGCTGCTCGGCGAGAAGGGGGAGATCCAGCGCTACATCGCCGAATCCGCCGCCGACATCCAGGCCGCACGTCTGATGACCCTGGACGCCGCGCGGGTGATGGACGCGGGGGAGGACGCCCGGGTGCAGATCGGGCTGATCAAGTTCCGCGGCGCGAAGATGCTCCAC
>JAAYAS010000296.1 GCA_012719255.1 Microbacteriaceae bacterium
CGTCGACCCTCCCGGGAGAGTCCGCGCATCCTCGTCGACCCTCCCGGGAGAGTCGGCGCATCCTCGTCGACTCGCCGCGGCGAGTCCGCTCAGCGCGGTTCCGACCTCGTTTCGTCGACCGCACCGCCGCCGCACCGACTCTCCGGGGAGAGTCGACGCATCCCGGCCGACTCCCCGGGGAGAGTCGACGCATCCCGACCGACTCTCCGGGAAGGGTCCACACGCATCCCGACCGACTCTCCGGGGAGAGTCGACACGCATCCCGACCGCTGCGGATCAGGACGAGGCGGGCGCTTCGGCGCCGGATGCGGGCGCGCCGCCGTCGGCGCGGGCGGCAGGAGCCGGCGCCGGACCGCCCGCAACGGCGGCGGCGACGTCGCGCACGAGCCCGCGGCCCGCGGCATCCCGCTCGGCGGGCGGCAGCTGCCGCAGCGGACCCCGGCTCGCGAGCAGCGCGAATCCGTGCACCGACGACCAGCAGGCGATCGCGGCCGACTGCGCCGAGTCGGGCGGGATGCGGCCGGCCTCGACGAGCGCCCCGATCGCGGACTGCAGGAGCTCGAACGCGGTGCGACCGCTCCGCCCCGCCGCGGCCGGGTCGGTCGCCGGCGCCATCGAGTCGACCACGAACATCGCGGCATCGAACCACCCCGGCTCCTCGAGCGCGAAGGCGATGTAGCCGTCACCGACCGCGATGAGGTACCGGAGCGGGTCGGCATCGGCGGCATCATGCACCCCCGCACCGCGCGCCGCACCCCCGGGCCACTCCGCCTCGATGCGCTCGGCGAGCTTCGCGAGGCAGGCGAGCGACACCGCGTCCACGAGCGCCTCGCGGCTCGAGAAGTGGCGGTAGGCGGCGCGGGCGGTGACGCCGACGCGGCGGGTCGCCTCGCGGAGCACGACCGCGTCGGCCCCGCCCTCGCGGGCGAGCTCGACGCCCGCCTCGACGAGCGCCTCGCGGAGGCGCCCGTGGTGGTACGGCGCACTCCCAGCTTCAGGCGCTGACCGGCTCATGCCCGAAGTCCACGCTGTGGACATCCGGGTGAAGTACACACCGTAGACATGACCCGGCGACTGCGAAGGAGCAGCACCATGAGCATCAGGACCGTCCCCTACTTCAGCTTCCCCGGCACCGCTCGCCAGGCGATGGAGTTCTACCACTCGATCTTCGGCGGCGAGCTGACGGCGCACACCTTCGGCGAGTTCGGCGCCGTCGCCGACGACGACCCCGCGCGCGACGGCATCATGCACACCGCCATCACCGGCGGCCTCATCGACCTCGCCGCGAGCGACTACGACGAGCGCTTCTGCGACGGCAATCCGCTCGTCAACGGCAACCACGTGCAGATCTCGCTCTGGGGCGACGACCACGACGAGGGCCGGCGCCTGTTCGAGCGCCTCGCCGAGGGCGGCGCCGTCGAGATGCCGTTCGAGCCGCAGGTGTGGGGCGACACCTACGGCGGCTGCATCGACCGGTACGGCCAGTCGTGGAGCGTCAACGTCGCGGGCACCGCCGACGAGTAGCGCCCGCGTGCGGCGCGCCGGGCCC
This sequence comes from Microbacteriaceae bacterium, assembly GCA_012719255.1. Taxonomy (GTDB): domain Bacteria; phylum Actinomycetota; class Actinomycetes; order Actinomycetales; family Microbacteriaceae; genus Gulosibacter. The sequence continues at coordinate 1,550 of JAAYAS010000296.1, forward strand.
CGGCCGCCGCATCCGCCCGAGCACGACCGCGCAGGAGAACGCGACGACGAGCTCGATCGCGATGATCGCCGCCATCGTGAGATCGCCGCCCGACGTCGCCTCCGCGTCCCCCGCCCCCGGCGACGGCGAGCGCCCGAGATGCTCGGCGTGCCCGCCCATCCCCGCGCCGAGCGGGTCGACGACGAGCCCGAGGTGCGCGAGCGCCATCGCCGCCGACATGACGAGCAGCATCCGCATCCCGCGCGCGCTCGGCGCGAACCACGCCTCGGCGGCGCAACCGAGGCAGGCGAGCGTCATCACCGCCATCGCCGCCGCGAGCACGGGATCGTGCGCGTGCGCGACGAGCGCGTGCACGTGCGCGGCCGCGCCGACGAGGGCGAGCACGGCGACGAGCCGGGTCGCGGGGCGGGGATGCGCGGGGCGGGGATGCGCGGGGCGGCCGGCCGGGGGCTGCATCGCGGCGATACGCGCACGCGGGCGCGCGCGGGCCTCCTCGCGAGCGGGCTCGAGCACCGGCATGGGCACCTCCGGGTGGGCGGGTCCTCGTCGACCCGCGACCGATTCGTACCCCGACGCTAACCGCGATCGGCGCGCGCCCGGTCGGGCGTGCAGGGGCGGTCAAGCGGCCGCGCGCCCCGGGACCAGTGCCGCGGTCGGCCCGCCCGGCCGCGCAGCCCGGCCCGACCCCGCGCATCCCCGGGAAAACCGCGCCGCCCCCGATGCGCGAGGCGTCGGGGGCGGGTTGCGGGCGCCGCGACTAGAGCTGCGCCTTCAGCGCCGCGTTCTTCTCGGCGACCATCTCGGTCAGCCCGTCGGCGTACTGCTGCAGACGCTCCGCGAGCGCCGCGTCCGTCGCCCCGAGGATGCGCGCGGCGAGGATGCCGGCGTTGCGCGCGCCGCCGATCGACACCGTGGCGACCGGGATGCCCGCGGGCATCTGCACGATCGACAGCAGCGAGTCCATCCCGTCGAGGTACTTCAGCGGCACCGGCACGCCGACGACCGGCAGCGTCGTCATCGACGCGACCATGCCCGGCAGGTGCGCCGCACCGCCCGCGCCGGCGATGATCGCCTGCAGGCCGCGCTCGCGCGCCGAGCGCGAGTAGTCGACGAGCTTGTCGGGGGTGCGGTGCGCCGAGACGACCTCGACCTCGGAGGCGACGCCGAGCTCCTCGAGGATCTCGCGCGCCTCGTGCATCACCCGCCAATCGCTGTCGGAGCCCATGATGATGCCGACGCGCGGCTGCGGCTGGGACTGCTCGGTCATCGGGTCTCCTCGTCGTCGAAGCACGCCGCGGCGGCGCGCGCCTGGTAGGTGATCTCGTCGAGCTCGTCGCCGACGACGGTGACATGCCCGACCTTGCGGCCGGGGCGCGCCGACTTGCCGTAGGTGTGCAGCTTCGCGGCCGGGTGGTGGCGCCAGGCGCGCTCGAAGCGGTCGGTGATCGCGCCGTGCTGCGGGCCGCCGAGGATGTTCACCATCACCGCGTGCGGCTTCAGCGGCGCGGGGTCGCCGAGCGGCCAGTCGAGCACGGCGCGGAGGTGCTGCTCGAACTGGCTCGTCACCGCGCCGTCGATGGTCCAGTGGCCGGAGTTGTGGGGGCGCATCGCGAGCTCGTTGACGAGCAGCCGCTGGTCGCTCGTCTCGAACAGCTCGACGGCGAGGACGCCGGTGACGTCGAGGCCGGTGGCGATGCGCTCGGCGATGTCGAGGGCGACCTCGGCGAGGCGGCCGTTCGCGCCGTGCACGCCGGGGGCGGGGGCGAACACCTCGTTGCAGACGCCGTCGCGCTGCACCGTCTCGACGACCGGCCAGGCGGTGGTCTCGCCGCTCGGGCGGCGGGCGACGAGCTGCGCGAGCTCGCGGCGGAAGTCGACGAGCTCCTCGACGAGCAGCCGGTCGAACTGCTCGAACCAGTCGGCGCCGTCGTGGCCGGCGCGCACGACCCGCACGCCCTTGCCGTCGTAGCCGCCGCGCGGGGTCTTGAGGATCGCCGCGCCGTCGTGCGCGTCGATGAACGCCTGCAGCTCGTCGGCGTTCGCGACCGCGGCCCACTCGGGCAGAGGCGCGCCGATCTCGGCGAGCATCTCGCGCATCACGATCTTGTCCTGCGCGGCCCTGAGCGCGTGCGGGCCGGGATGCACCTTCGCGCCCTGCTCGACGAGCGCCTGCAGCACGTCCTGGGGCACGTGCTCGTGGTCGAAGGTGACGACGTCGACCTCTCGCGCGAACTCGAGCACCGTGTCGCGGTCGCGGTAGTCGCCGACGGCGGTCGCGGCGAGCTTCGACGACGACCCCTCGGTCTCGGCGAGCACGCGGATCTCGATGCCGAGGGCGATGGCGGCGGGCACCATCATGCGGGCGAGCTGCCCGCCCCCGATGACGCCGACGGTGGGAACGCTCATGCGCTGGCTGCCTTTCTGCCGGATTCGATCGCCCCATTCTCGCACTGCCCGCGGCGGCCCGTCGGCGGCGGAACCGGTCGACAGCAGAATGGCCGGTCGTCTGCAGGGCGGCCGGTCGCCTGCAGGTGGGCCGGTCGCCTGCAGGTGGGCCGGTCGCCCGGGAGCGGCCCTCCTGCGATTCACCGGCCGGGATGCGGTTGACCGGCCGGGATGCGGTTGACCGGCCGGCATGCGGTTCACCGGCCGGCATGCGGTACACCGGCCAGGACGCGGTTCACCGGCCGGGACGCGGTTCACCGGCCGGGATGCGATTCACCGGCCGGTCGGAGCCCACCACCCTGACCGCCGGGGCGGCACCCGCCCTGCCGTCCACCGCTCCTCTCGTGCACGGACCGTGGACGAGCGCACCGAGGTCGGGGGCTCGATGGAGTCCAGCCGAACCCGAGAGCGTGATGCGGCCGACTGCGCCGATGCGGTCGCGCCGGATCGCCCGCGCGGGTGAGGCGAGCGCGGCGGGCCGTGCTTAGAATCGGCCCAGCCGCATCCGCGGCCCGACGAAAGCAGCCCGTGATCAGCAACGACTCCGAGCGTCCCGTCGCCGCGCCGGCCGACGGCGGCTCGGGCGACGCCGCCGAGTGGCGCGACGAGCGCTCGCCGTCGACCGGCGGCATCGCGCTCATCGCGGCCGCCGCGGCCGACTCGGCGGCGCATCCGGGCGAGGGGCCGCGCACCTGGAGCCGCGAGTGGTTCCGCGCCCTGCTCGCGCAGCTCGTGAAGTTCGGGCTCGTCGGCGGCAGCGGCGTGCTCGTCGATCTCGGCGTGTTCAACCTGCTGCGCGCGACGCTGCTGCAGCCGGGCGAGGTGCCCGGCGGCGCGATGATCGCGACGGTGGTCGCGACGCTCGTGGCGATCCTGTGGAACTGGGTCGGCAACCGGCTGTGGACGTTCCGTCAGCACCGCCGCTCGTCGGCGCAGGCGCGCGAGGCGGTCGAGTTCTTCGCGGTGAGCCTCGCGGGCATGCTCGTCGGCCTGCTGCCGCTGTGGCTCACGCACTACGGCCTCGGACTCACGAGCGTGCTCGCCGACAACCTCTCGAAGCTCGCCGGCATCGGGCTCGGCTCGGTGTTCCGCTTCGCGCTCTACCGCTGGTGGGTGTACGCCCCGCACCGCACGCGCTGATCGGGATGCGGCGGGGCCGCCGGTCAGCGCGCAGTCCCGAGCAGCTCCTGCCAGTCCGGGGGCGCCGTGCGGCTCGCCGGCGGCAGCTCGACCCGCCCGCGCGCCGGCGGCAGTCGCCGTCCCAGCTCGAGCGTCGTCAGCACCCCCGACCGGAACTGCTCCGCGGAGTTCGCGATCGCCCAGCCCCAGCGTGCGAATCCCCAGCCGACCGCGCGCATCCGCTGTTCCCGATGGCGCTCCGCCATGAGGACGTCGGCGGGCGTCCGGTCGGGCTCGAGCGAGCCGTCGTACTTGATCCGGCCGTCGAACTCGCCGAGCGACCGGAACTCGCGCCAGAGGAAATCGCTGCGGCCGAGACGGCGACCGTCCTCGTCGAGGACGTCCACCTGCAGTTCGGGCAGCGGCATGCCGAGCTCGATCATGGTCGCGCGGCTCAGCGACTCGCCGTAGCTCTCGCTGCGGTCGGACGCGTGATGCCGGAGGAACTCGATGCGGCCGGCGAACCGGCCGATCCTCGCGAGGCCGTCGAGGTCGAAGCCCATGCGCGCCGCGCCGTCGGCCGCCGCGAGCAACTCGCCGAAGCCGAGATCGCGATGCAGGTCGCGCAACGTGCGCGCGATGCTCGTCACTCGCAATCCGTGCACCTCGACGACGTCGGCGTCGTCGAGGACCGCGCGGTGCGAGCGCACCCATCGCGTGCGACCAGGACCGCTCGATCTGGTCACCTCGACCAGTCCGCCGAGCCGTCGGTGGAGCAGCGGCAGGCCGTGCAGCGCCGCCGCGCTGACGCCGCTGAGCACGCCGGTGCTGAGCGTCGGGGCGATGGCGGCGATCCGCGCGACGTGCTCGGCGTGGGGCGGGATCGACCCGGCGCCCTCGGCGTCGAAGTAGACCCCGCGGTAGATGCGCCTGATCTCGCCGCGCTTGGCGCTCGCGCGCAGCGCCTCTCGGCCGCGGCCGTGGAAGTGCTCTTCGTTCGCTCTGATGATCCGCATGCCCCCACCACAGCGCATCGGCCGTCCGCGCGCTCGGCATCGGCCGCCGATTGTGGATGCACCGCTATCCACAAGCGACGCGGATGCGGCGCTGGCAGCGCGGAAACGACGCCGGCGGCGCGGAAGCGGCTCGGAAGCGGCTCGGGCGGCCGCGAACCGGACCGACGGGGCCGACCGGAGCGGCAGCCCGAGCAGCACCGAGCAGCACCGAGCAGCACCGAGCAGCACCGAGCCTGACCGCATCGGACCGCATCGGACCGCATCGGACCGCATCGGACCGCGACAGACCACCGACGGACCACCGACGATCCACCGACGATCCACCGACG
>JAAYAS010000297.1 GCA_012719255.1 Microbacteriaceae bacterium
AGCCCGGCGCACCCGGTTGGAGGGCCGCACCCGGCGCGGCCGCACCCGCGGAGGCCGAGATCCGCGAACTCGCGCGCCCCGGCCGCGGGGCTCAGCGCTCGAAGCGCACCCGGCGGGTCGCCGGCTCCGCCTCGACGAGCCGCACGTCGACCGGCCTGCCCGGCGGCACCTCGCCGCGGCACTGCGCGATGACCGGCGGATCGAAGACGAACACCTCGGCATCGTGCTCGCCGTCGCCGGGTCGGAGCATCCCCGCGCGGAACGTCTCGCCGATCGAGTGCTCGAGCGCCACCGCCTCCGCGAGATTCACGCAGGCGTTCTGCACCGCGTTGGCGAGCTGACCGCTGCGCGCCATGATCCTCGGCACGCCGCTCGCGTCGTACGCCGCCCCGGCGCCGGCCCCGGCGAGCGCGCCCGGGGCGTCGACGGCGAACCACTCGCCGCCCGACAGCTCGAGGCACGCCTCGGCGGCGAACCGGTCGGCGAGCCGCCGGATCGGCGCGGTGACGTGCGCGTACTCGCTCGCGACCCCCGCGTGCCAGCGGTCCTCCGCCTCCGGCAGGCCCGTCTCCGCGTCGAAGGCGGCGTAGCCCGAGCCCCGCAGCAGCTTCGTGGCCGCCATGTTCAACGCCATCGTCGCCAGGTCGCGGGGCGGCAGCGCGGCGAGCAGCTCGCCGGGCGCCGAACGGTCGAGGTCGAGGTGCGCGGGCGCCTGCACCCCGAACGCGCGCGCCGCATCCCGGAACCGCCGCAGCGCCTCGTCGTCGGGCCTCGGCAACGTGCGCAGCAGGCCTCGACCGCCGGCCGTCATGCAGGCGGCGGCCGCGATGCCGGTCGCGAGCGAGCACTCCGAGTTCCAGGCGTCCGCGCGCGTGCGCGGCTCGAGGCGCAGTCGCCAGCCGCCGTCGGCGCGGACGAGCTGCTGGGTGGGCAGCTGCAGCTCGATGGCGCCGCGCGCGAGCGCGCGTGCGGCGCGCGCCTCGCCGAACGACGGGAGCGCGTCGATGGCCGCGGGCAGCTCGACGTCGCGATTCACCGCATCCTGCACCTGCGCGTAGTCGAGCCGGGCCCGCACCCGCACCAGCGCCCGGCGCACCCGGGCGCGCCGCAGCCGGCCGGCCGTATCGGCCTCGATCTCCCACAGCACGGCTGGCCGGTCGGCGTCGGCGACGAGGCTCGCGCGGTGCTCCGAGAGGATGCGGGGGTGCAGCGGCACCGTGCCGTAGGGCAGGTAGATGGTCTGGCCCCGGCGCCGCGACTCCTCGTCGAGCGGCGACCCGGGCGCGACGAACGCGCCGACGTCGGCGATGGCGTAGCTGAGCAGGTAGCCGTCGTCGCGGCGCTCGAGGTGCACGGCCTGGTCGAGGTCCATCGCGCCGGGCGGGTCGATCGTGACGAAGGGGATGCCGCGGGCGTCGATGCGCTCGCCGGCGAAGCGATCGGGGGCGTCGCGCGCATCGCGCTCGACGTCGGGCGCGAACTCCGGTTCGAGCTCGAACTGCTCGCGGATGCCGGTGAGGTCGAGGTCGGCGGCGTGGATCACTCGCATGGCGCGAGGCTACTCGGCGGCGTTGGGCGGGCGGTGAGCCGCGCGGCCGCGACCGGGCTACGCGGCGCTGCGGAGGAGGTGCCGCCCCGCCCGGACGATCGCGAGGATGTCGGCGCCGCACCCCGCGAGGTCGTCGACGATCTCCCAGTAGGTGAACCGCAGCACGAGGTAGCCCTCCCGCACCGAGACGCGATCTCGCTCGCGGTCGCGGCGCTGGGCCTCCCAGCCCTCGTGGTGCTCGCGGCCGTCGATCTCGATGATCAGGCGGTCGCCGACGAGGAAGTCGACGATGCCGACGCCGTCGATCCTCGCCTGCGAGGTGAACGCGATGCCGTTGGCGCGCAGCCAGAGGCGCAACATCGTCTCGAGCCCGGACTGCGCGCCGGGATCGACCATGCCCGGCAGCTCGAGCGCTGCGCCGCCGATGCGCGCGCAGAGCCGTTCGAGCTCGTCCATCGTGAGCAGGCCGTGCTGCAGCGCCGAGTCGGCGAGGACCACCGCGTGCTCGCTCGAGGCCGTGAGGATGGTCGCCGCCATGGCGTGGACCACCGGGTCGACTGCCTCGAGCGACGGGTACCGCATGCGCCGCGGGAGCACGAACGACTCGATGCCGTCGGCGGTGCGCACGAGGTCGTGGCGGGAGGAGCGCACGAGCAGGCCGAGCTCCGGCGGCAGCCAGGCGCCGCGGAGCTTCAGCGCGGCGGGTCCGGTGAGCACGCCGCCCGCTCGGACGGCGGTCGTGACCCAGGGATGCGCGTCGGGGGCCGCGTACCAGTTGCGGCGGAGCTTCTCGAGCCGTCCGTCGGCGACGAGGCCCTCGAGCGCGCGGGAGGAGACACCGAGGCCGGTGAGCCGAGTCGCGGTGACGACGCCGAAGTGCTGGGTGAGGAGCTGCTGGAGTTCGGGCATGCAGGGGAGTGTGCG
>JAAYAS010000298.1 GCA_012719255.1 Microbacteriaceae bacterium
ACTCCTCGCGGCTCATCAGCTCGTCGTACGGGTAGTTCTCGCGCCAGGTGTCGACGGCCGAGCCGTCGGGGGCGATGAGCACGGGGTCGTCCTCGTTGGCCCTCGCCACGGAGTACCCCTCGATGCGGAGCTTGTCGATGTAGTCGCGGAGCTTCATCTTCTGAACCATGTGCGCGGTGTCCTTCCATCCGGGGATACCTCGATCCAACCATGCCGACCCGACCGTCGACCGGGGGCGCGCAGCGCGCCCGCGGGCCCGCCGGAGTTCACCGCGGATCCCCGGCTCCGACTGCGAGAATGGGGCATCGACCGGTGATTCTTTGACCATCCAGGAGGATCGGATGCCGCAGGACGACGCGCCCGTGTTCAAGAGCAAGAACGACATCACCCGCGAGGAGCTCGCGGACCTGTTCCAGACGCTCGCCGACCGTGCGAGCGAGGGCGACCTCACGCTCACCAAGGGGACCGACCAGGTGCACCTCGTACTGCCCGACGGCTGCCGCATCGAGCTCGAGGTGAGCGACTCGCCCCGCGACGGCGGCATCGAGCGCGAGCTCGAGCTCGAGATCACGTGGAAGGTCGACGAGCAGGGCGCGCCGCTCGAGGGCCAGACCCCGAGGCGCGGCTTCACGATCTCGTAGCCGTCCACCCGCGGCGCACTCGGCCGTCGTCGAGCGCGCCGCGGCATCGACCCGCCCGAAACGCCGATCGGAGCCGCCATGCCCCGCCGATCCCGACTCGTCACCGTCACGCCCGGCGAGGGCGGCTGGACCCGCAAGGGCGCGGGTCGCGGCTTCACCTACACCGCCGCGAACGGCCGCCGCATCGCCGACGAGGCGAAGCTCGAGCGCATCCGGGCGCTCGCCATCCCGCCCGCCTGGAAGCAGGTGTGGATCGCCACCGACCCCGACGCCCACATCCAGGCCACCGGCGTCGACGAGGCCGGCCGCACGCAGTACCTCTACCACCCCGAGTGGCGCGCCGAGCGCGACGAGGCGAAGTTCGAGAAATCGCTCGCCTTCGCCGCGACGCTGCCGCGGCTGCGCCGCGCCGTCACCCGGCACCTGAAGCCCGGCGCCACCGGCGACGAGGCGCCCCGGCTCCGGGCGCTCGCGGCGGCGGTGCGGCTCATCGACCGCGGCTCGCTGCGGGTGGGCGGCAGCGAGCAGTCGGGGCAGCTCGAGGCGTTCGGCGCCTCGACGCTGCAGCGGCGGCACGTCGAGGTCGCCGGCGCCGCCGTGCACCTGCGCTTCCGCGGCAAGTCGGGCAGCGAGTGGGACCTCGTGCTCGACGACGCCGCGCTCGCCGAGTTCTTCGGCGAGGCGCCGAAGTCGCCGCGCACCGCCCCCGCGGTCTGCTACCCGGTGCAGCAGGGCCGGCGCCGCGAGTGGCGGGGCGTGTCGGCCGCCGAGATCAACGACTACCTCACCGACGTCGCCGGGCTCGAGTTCACCGCGAAGGACTTCCGCACCTGGCAGGGCTCGGTCGCCGCCGCCCGCGCCCTCGCCCGCGCGCACCGCGCCGGCAGCACCTCGCCCGAGGCGGTGACCGCCGCCGTCGAGGCCGCCGCCGAGCTGCTGCGGAACACGCCCGCCGTCGCGCGCGAGTCGTACATCGACCCGCGCATCATCGAGCTCTTCGAGCAGGGCTGCGTCGTCGAGCTGCGCGGCCAGCCCGACCGGGCGCTGCTGCGCCTGCTCGGGGGCGACGCGGGATGAGCGGGGTCCTGCTCCCCCATCCCGGCACGGGCGCGCCGTTCGCCTCGCCCGCGCCGCCGGGATGCGGCTGGCCCGGCGACCCCGCCGGCCCGCGCACGCCGGTCGCCGACGACGACGACGCGGTCGCCCGGCTCGCCGCCCGCGCCGGCTCGCTCGCCGAGCTCGATGCGGCGGTGTCGGTGTGCCGCGCCTGCCCGCGGCTCGTCGAGTGGCGCGAGCGGGTCGCCGTCGACAAGCGCGCCGCCTACGCCGACGAGCCCTACTGGGGGCGGCCGGCGCCCGGCTGGGGCGACCCGCGGGCCCGGGCGCTCATCGTCGGGCTCGCGCCGGCCGCGCACGGCGCGAACCGCACCGGCCGCATCTTCACCGGCGACCGCAGCGGCGACTGGCTCTACGCGGCGCTCCACCGCGCCGGCTTCGCGAACCGGCCCGACTCGGTGCACGCGGCCGACGGCCTGCGGCTCACGGGCATCCGCATCACCGCCCCGGTGCACTGCGCACCGCCCGCGAACCGGCCCGCCGCCGACGAGAAGGCGGCCTGCGCGCCCTGGCTCGACCGCGAGCTCGAGCTGCTGGATGCGGGGCTCGAGTCGGTGCTCGCGCTCGGCGGCATCGCCTGGACCGAGACGCTCAAGGCCGCGCGCCGGCTCGGCTGGTCGGTGCCGCGGCCGGCGCCCCGATTCGGGCACGGCGCCGAGGCGCGCCTCGAGCGGCCCGACGGCCGCCCGCTGCGGCTCGTCGGCTGCTACCACGTGAGCCAGCAGAACACGTTCACCGGCCGGCTCACCGAGGCGATGCTCGACGAGGCGCTCGCCCGCCTGCGCTGAGCGCGGCCCACCGGGCCGCGGGGCGCGGGGCGTTCTCGGAGGCTGCCCGCGTAGCCTCGCGGCACCGATCCCCCGGCGCCGTGGGAGCACCGGGGCCGAGACCCTGGAGGCAGTCATGTCGGGCAGCAGCATCTACAACGTCAGCGAGATCGTCGGCACGTCGACCGAGAGCATGGAGAAGGCGGTCGAGAACGCCGTCGCCGAGGCGGCGAAGACGCTCCGCCACCTCGCCTGGTTCGAGACGACCTCGGTGCGCGGGCACATCGAGAACGGCGCCATCGCGCACTGGCAGGTGACGGTGAAGCTCGGCTTCCGCCACGAGCCCTGACCCGCGCGGCGCCGCCGCAGCGCCGGGCCGGGTGCGTGCGCGCCCGGACCGGCGCTCACCGGTTCGGCGTCGGCGTCAGGCCTTCTTCACGACGGAGGTCTTCAGGTACATCTGGCCGTGGCCGGGCACCTTCGCGTCGATGTCGTGGCCGTTCACCGGCTCGTCGAGCAGGCGGATGCCGCGCACCTTCGTGCCGATCTTCACCTCGCCGCCGCCCTTCACCTTGAGCGACTTCACGACGGTGACATCGTCGCCGTCGCGCAGCTCGTTGCCGACGGCATCGCGCACGACGGCGGCCCGCTCGGCGGCCGCGGCCTCCTCGTCGGCGTCGGCGGGGCTCCACTCGTGCCCGCACATCGGGCAGACGAGCAGCGCGCCGAGCTCGTAGCCGTGCTCGCTCGCGCACTCGGGGCAAGGGGGAATCGTATCGGTCATGGCGGTGGCTCCGAGGGGTCGGTCCGGCGCGGGCTGCGCCGGGTCGCTCCCCGCACTGTAGCCCGGCCGCGCCGCCGCAACGGCCGCGCGCCCGCATCCCGGGCGGGGGATGCGGGCGCGCGGCGCGGGCGTGGGCGGATCAGGCCTCGTCGAAGGTGGCGACGAGGCGGCCGATGACCTCGCCGTTCTTCAGCTTCTCGATGCCCGCGGGGATCTCGTCGAAGCCGATGGTCGACACGGTCGGCGTGAGCTGGCCCGACGCCATGTACTCGTAGACGCCGGCGATGTCCTCCTTGGTGCCACCCTTGTTGCCGATGAGGGTGACGGCGCTCATGATCAGCGCCTGCGTGCTGATGTTCGACTCGAGCCTGCCCATGCCGACGAGGCGGCCGCGCCCATGACGAAGTCGACCTCGTCGGGCAGCGGCACCAGGGTCTGCGCCTCGACGAGGAGGTACTTCGCGAAGCCGCCGTCGTAGTGGTGGCCGGGCGCGCCCACCG
>JAAYAS010000299.1 GCA_012719255.1 Microbacteriaceae bacterium
CGTTGCCGAACAGGCAGCCCTCGATGCGGTCGGCGCCGGCCATGTAGCCGAGCTCGGCCGCGGCGACCGCGGTGCCGCGGTCGTTGTGCGGGTGCAGCGAGATGACGATCGAGTCGCGGCGCGCGAGGTTGCGGTGCATCCACTCGATCGAGTCGGCGTAGACGTTCGGGGTCGTCATCTCGACGGTCGCCGGCAGGTTGATGATGAGCTTGCGCTCGGGCGTCGGGTCGAACTCCTCGATCACCGCGTTGCAGACCTCGAGCGCGTAGTCGAGCTCGGTGCCGGTGTAGCTCTCGGGCGAGTACTCGTAAAAGATCTCGGTGCCCTCGGCGATCGACTCGAAGCGCTTGCACATGCGCACGCCCTCGAGCGCGATCCGCTTCACGCCCTCGCGGTCCTCGCGGAAGACCACCTCGCGCTGCAGCGTCGAGGTCGAGTTGTAGATGTGGACGATCGCGCGCTTCGCGCCGCGCAGCGACTCGAAGGTGCGCTGCACGAGGTGCTCGCGGGCCTGCACGAGCACCTGGATGGTGACGTCGTCGGGGATGAGGCCCTCGTCGATGAGCTGGCGCACGAAGTCGTAGTCGGTCTGGCTCGCCGAGGGGAAGCCGACCTCGATCTCCTTGTAGCCCATGCGCACGAGGAGCTCGAACATCACCTTCTTGCGCTCGGGCGACATCGGGTCGATGAGGGCCTGGTTGCCGTCGCGGAGGTCGACGGCGCACCAGCGCGGGGCCTTGGTGATCACCTTGTCGGGCCACGTGCGGTCGGGCAGGCGGACGCCGAACTGGGTGTCGTACGAGACGTAGCGGTGGACGGGCATGCCCGAGGGCTGCTGGAAGTTCTCCATGATGGTTCTGCTCCTGGATGGGAAGGGAGTTCGTGCTCGGGGCGGGCTGCGACCGACGTGGTCGAGCGGCTCGGACCGAGCGGGGAGTTCTAAGCCGACGCCGACCTCCGCGACGAGGAAGGCTTAGGGGCTAAGCCTCGTCGCGGCAGAGAAGGAGCAGCGCGCCGAACTGGAGCATGGGTTCATCCTAGCACCGCGCGCCGGCACGGCGGTCGCGTGCACGAACGCGAAGCCGCACTCGTCGGCGGCGACCCGGGCGATGCCCTCGAGCAGCCCGGCCTCGCGGGCCGCGAGCCCGTCCCACGGCGCGATCGCCGCGACGAGCCGCGGACCGCCGGCGACGGCGAGGCCGAGCGCGAGCCGGTGCTGCATCGCGAGCGGCAGCTCGCCCGCGGGCGTCTCGGCGACCGCTTCGAGGCCGTACGAGCCGGCGAGCGCGATCGGGTCGGCGCAGCAGGCGCCGGCGCGGCCGCTCGCCGCGGCGAGCTGCTCGCCGACCGTGCGCCGCGGCGACACCACCGGCGCGGGGCCGAGCACCGCGACCGGCCGGCCGTCGCCGCCGAGGGCCCGGCCGTCGTCGACGAGCCGGTGCCCGGCGATGTCGGAGGTGCCGGCGGCGGCGGGCTCGAGCCCGAGCGCCGCCAGCAGCAGCGCGGCCCCCGAGCCGTCGGCCGAGAGCAGCGCCGTGGTCTCGCCGGGACGGGCGTCGAAGTCGCCGTGCAGCGGCGCCGGGCCGCCGCGGCGCAACCCGCGCACCCGCAGTCCGGCGGCCCCCGTCGTCGTCATGGGCCCAGGCTAGCCCCGAGCGCGCGCCGACCGCGTCGGTGCGGGCGACGAGCGTCGCTCATTCTCGCGTCGGACGCGCCCGCTCCCCCGGCCGTCAGAGCAGGCCGTGCTCGTACGCGTAGACGACGAGCTGCACCCGGTCGCGCAGCGAGAGCTTCGCGAGGATGCGGGAGATGTGCGTCTTCACCGTCGCCTCCGAGAGGAACTCCTCGGCGGCGATCTCGCTGTTCGACAGGCCCTTCGCGGCGAGGAAGAACATCTCCCGCTCGCGCTCGGTGAGCGTCGCGAACTCCTCGGGCTCGCCGCCGAGCCGCGACGGCGACTGCGAGAAGCGGCGGATGAGGTCGGCGGTCGCCTGCGCGGCGAACACCTCGGCGCCCGAGTGCACGGTGCGGATCGCGGCGAGCAGGAACTCGGGGTCGGCGTCCTTGAGCACGAAGCCCGATGCGCCCGCGGCGACCGCCCGGGCGACCGCCTTGTCGAGGTCGAACGTGGTGAGCACGAGGATGCGGGTGTCGAGCCCGCGGGCGACGATCTGCTGCGTCGCCTCGAGGCCGTCCATCACCGGCATCCGCACGTCCATGAGGATGACGTCGGGCTTCAGCGAGGCGGCGAGCCGCACGCCCTCGAGACCGTCCGACGCCTCGCCGACGAACGTCATGTCGGGCTGGCTCTGCACGAGCATCCGGATGCCGCCGCGGAACAGCTGCTGGTCGTCGACGAGGGCGACGCGGATCGGTGCGGGGGTGGTCGGCTCGGTCACGGGCGTCTCGTTTCGGTCGGGTGCCGCGGGCGGCACGGGCGTCGGTGTCGAATCTAGCGCGGGCCCGTTTCGGGGCCGTCGAGGATTGGAGTCGACGACGACCCCGGAAAGTTCCCGTCGTCGGCGAGAGCGCCGGGGTGCGGCAGTCCGGGGCTCGCGAGCGCGCGGCTCGTGCCCGCGAGCGGCACCGTCGCCGCGATGACGAACGATCCCCGGCCGTCGGGGCCCGCCTCGAGATCGCCGCCGACGACGAGGATGCGCTCCCGCATCCCGATGAGGCCGTGGCCCGAGCCCGCGGCGATCGGCGGGCCGTCGGCGATGCGGTTGCGGATGCGCAGCCGGAGCCGGTCGTCCCAGCAGTAGTCGAGCTCGGTGGGCGTGCGCGCGTCGCCGTACTTCAGCGCGTTCGTGAGCGCCTCCTGCACGAGCCGGTAGACGGCGACCTCGGCGGCGGCGCCGATCGGCGCGCGCCGGCCGGTCTCGCGCACGCGCACGTCGAGGCCGGCGAGCCGGATGCGCTCGACGAGCGCGGGGAGGTCGTCGAGCGAGCGCTGCCGGCCGTCGCCCTGCGAGTGGCGCAGCTGCGCGAGCAGGGCGCGCACGTCGACGAGCGCCTCGCGGGCCGTCTCGGCGATCGTGCCGAGCACCGGCTCGGCCTCCTTCGGGTCGACCCGGGCGAGGTAGCGGCCGCCGTCGGCCTGCGCGACGACGACGGCGAGCGAGTGCGCGATGACGTCGTGCATGTCGCGGGCGATCTGCGTGCGCTCCTGCTCGACGACGAGCTGCTCCTGCGTGCGCTGGTACTCGAGCTCGGCGAGCTCGGCCGCGTGCCCGGCCTCGCGCGTGCGGTGCTGCATCCGCTGCACGAGGCCCGCGAGCCAGAACAGGTTCGCGACGAGGCCGAGCACGAGCGCGACGGCGCCGAAGTCGAGCACGAAGACGTCGAGCCCGTAGAAGCCGCGGCCCGAGAACTCGGCGATGAGCGGCCCCTCCTTCGGGAAGATCGCGATGTGCGCGGCCATCACCGTCGGCAGCACCACCGAGGCGACGCCGCTCGTCGACACGAGCAGCCGCGAGCCGACGGCCGCCGAGCTGTAGAGCACGAGCAGCAGCGCGAGGTCGACGCCGTGCGGCCCCGCGCCGAGCACGAGCTTGATGAGGAAGCCGACGACCACGAGCACGAACGCGCCCCAGGGCGTGCAGCGGCGCACGGCGAGCGCGAGCGTGAAGGGGATCCAGCTGGCGACGACCAGCGGGTCGAAGTAGTGGCTGAAGTCGGCGCGCAGCGCGAACGGGAAGCCGACGAGCGACATCAGCACGAGCGCGACGCCGACGTCGGTGAGCCAGACGTGGCGGGGCTGGGGCCGCCAGCACGAGCGGCAGAGGCGGCCGAGCCCCGCGAGCGCGGGGGCCGGCCGGGTCTCAGAAGCCGAGGCGGTCGAGCTGCTTGGCGTCACGCTGCCAGTCCTTCGCCACCCGCACGTGGAGCACGACGATCACCCGGCCGTCGGCGATCGCGGCGACCTCGCGGGCCGCGCGCTCGCGCACCTCCTTGAGGCGCGAGCCGCCGCGGCCGATCATGATGCCCTTCTGGCTGTCGCGCTCGACGACGATGCTCGCGTAGACCTCGCGGGTGCCGTCGTCGCGCACGACGATGTCGTCGACGACCACCGCGATCGAGTGCGGCAGTTCGTCGCGCACGCCCTCGAGCGCCGCCTCGCGCACGAGCTCGGCGACGCGGTCCTCGAAGGTCTCCTCGGTGACCATCTCGTCGGGGTAGAGCTGCGGCGAGGCCGGCATGAGCGCGAGCAGCTCGTCGGCGAGGGCGTCGAGGTTGATGCCCTCGACCGACGAGACGGGGATGATCGCATCCCACTCGCGCAGCTCGGAGACGGCGAGCAGCTGCTCGCCGACCCTCGGCTTCGGCACGGTCTCGCACTTCGTCACGAGCGCCACCTTGCGGGCCTTCGGCGCGCGCTCGAGCTGCTCGTTGATGTAGCGGTCGCCGGGGCCGATCGGCTCGCCGGCGGGCACGCAGAAGCCGATGACGTCGACGTCGGCGAGCACCTCGTCGACGAGGTCGTTGAGGCGCTGGCCGAGCAGCGTGCGCGGCCGGTGGATGCCGGGGGTGTCGACGATCACGAGCTGCCCGTCGGGGCGGTGCACGATGCCGCGCACCGCGCTGCGGGTGGTCTGCGGCTTCGACGAGGTGATCGCGATCTTCTCGCCGACGAGCGCGTTCGTGAGCGTCGACTTGCC
>JAAYAS010000300.1 GCA_012719255.1 Microbacteriaceae bacterium
GAGGCGTGGATCATGGGCGTCGGCGACTTCGCCTACCAGCCCGACGGCACGCTCACGGCGCGCGCGAGCGGCGGCGCCGCGAAGAACTACCGCTCGCTCGAGCGCTACCTCGAGGACGTGCAGAAGCCCGACCGCGAGGAGCACATCGAGGTCGGCGACTTCGACGTGATCATGCTCCGCAACGACCCCGCCGACGACGCCGGCGAGCGCCCCTGGGCGCCGAACGCGGGCGTCGCCTTCGGCCAGCTCATCGCCTCGACCGGCGTGCTCGTCGTCAACGACCCGACGAGCCTCGCGAACGCGCTGTCGAAGGCGTACTTCCAGCACTTCCCCGAGATCGTGCGCCCGCGCACGCTCATCGCCCGCGACGAGCAGCTCATCGAGGACTTCATCCACGACCTCGGCGGCAGGGCCGTGCTGAAGCCGCTGCAGGGCTCGGGCGGCTCGGGCGTCTTCCTCGTGAACACCGACGAGTCGCCGAACCTCAGCCAGATCGTCGAGGCGATCTCGCGCGACGGCTACGTCGTCGCGCAGGAGTACCTCCCCGAGGCGAAGAACGGCGACGTGCGCATGTTCGTGATGAACGGCCGCCCGCTCGAGAAGGACGGTCGGATCGCCGCCTTCCGCCGCCGCTCGTCGACGAAGGACATCCGCTCGAACATGTCGGCCGGCGGCAAGGCCGAGGCCGTCGACGTCACCGACGAGATGCTCGCGCTCGTCGAGGCGGTGCGCCCGAAGCTCATCGCCGACGGCATGCACCTGGTCGGCCTCGACATCGTCGGCGACAAGCTCATGGAGGTGAACGTCTTCAGCCCGGGCGGGCTCGGCAGCTGCCAGCAGCTCTACGACATCGACTTCGCGCCGCTCGTGATCGAGGACCTCGAGCGCAAGATCGGCATCCGCGGCCAGTACGGCGGCACTCTCCGCAACGTCGACCTCGCGACGCTGTAGCGCGTTCGCGGCCGAGGCCGTCGCCGTGGCGCCCGTGGGGCGACGGCGACGGCCTCAGTCGCCGTAGAAGAGCCGCTCGAACACCGCGCGCGCCTGCCGCGTGGTCGCGAGGTAGTCGTTCTCGAGGTCGACGCCGTGGCCGGGCTCGTAGCCGAGCAGGCGCGCGACCGCATCGAGCTCGACGGGGCTCGTCGGCAGCACGTCGGTCTGCGCGTTGAGGGCGAGGTAGACCGCCGAGCGGATGCGCGAGGCGAGCAGCCAGGCCTCGCGCAGCACCCGCGCCTCCCGCGCCGTCGCCCAGCCCTGCTCGCGGGCGACCCCGAGGGCGTCGAGCGTCGACGCGGTCCGCAGCGCCGGCACCTCGTGGGCGTGCTCGAGCTGCCAGGTCTGCACGAGCCACTCGACGTCGCTGAGCGAGCCGCGGCCGAGCTTGAGGTGCCGCTTCGGGTCGGCGCCGCGGGGCAGGCGCTCCGACTCGACCCGCGCCTTGATGCGGCGGATCTCGATGAGTTCGCCGGGGGCGAGCCCGCCGGCCCGGTAGCGGGTGCGGTCGGCGATGGCGACGAACTCGGCGCCGACGCGCTCGTCGCCGGCGACCGGGCGGGCGCGCAGCAGCGCCTGCGCCTCCCAGCCGAGCGACCACCGCTCGTAGTACGCGGCGTAGGCGGCGAGCGAGCGCACGAGCGGGCCCGACCTGCCTTCGGGGCGGAGGTCGGCGTCGAGCTCGATCGGCAGCCGCGGATCGGCGAGCAGCTCGTCGATGCGCGTCACGTACCGCCGGGCCGCGGTCGCGGCGACGTCGGCGGCGAGCTCGCCGGGATCGACGACGTGCAGCACGTCGAGGTCGCTGCCGAAGCCGAGCTCGGCGCCGCCGTAGCGGCCCATCGCGATGAGCGCGTAGGCGGGGGCGGGTCCGTCGCCCGCCGCGGCCTCGGCGAGGGCGAGGTCGACCGCGGCCCCGACGACGGCCGAGGCGAGGTCGCTGAGCCCCGCGGCGATCTCGTCGATGTCGGCGACCCCGAGCACGAAGCCGATCGCGAGCCGCAGCGTCTCGCGCCGACGCACGTTGCGCAGCACCCGGGCGAGCTCGCGCTCGTCGTCGTGCCGGCGCAGCGCGCCCGCGAGCTCGGTGTCGAGGGCGGCGCGCCCGACGGGCCGCAGCCGGTCGTCGCCGTCGAGCCACTGCACCGCCTCAGGGAAGAGCTCGAAGAACGCCGCGCAGAACTGGCTCGACGAGAGCAGCGCGCACAGCCGGCGCGCCGCGAGGTTCGAGTCGCGCAGCAGCCGGAGGTACCACGACGCCTCGCCGTTCTGCTCCGAGAGCTTGCGGAAGGCGAGCAGGCCGCGGTCGGGGAAGGCGCCCCGGCCGAGCCAGTCGAGCAGCACCGGCAGCAGGTTGCGCTGCATCGTGGCGCGGCGGGAGACGCCCTTGATGAGCGCCTCGATGTGGCCGAGCGCGCCGCGGGGGTCGCGGAAGCCGATGGCGCGCAGGCGGGCGGCGGCCTGCTCGCTGGTGAGCTGGAAGCGGTCGGTCGGCAGCTGCGCGACCGCGCTGAGCAGCGGGCGGTAGAAGACCGCCTGGTGGAGCCCGCGCACGCGCCGGCGCACCTCGGCGAGCCGCTCCAGCAGCTCGGCGGTCGACTCGCAGCGCGCGGCGCGGGCGAGGATGCGCAGCTCGGCCTCGTCGGCCGGCAGCAGGTGGGTGCGCCGCAGGTGCCGCAGCTGCACGCGGTGCTCGAGGAGCCGCAGGAAACGGTAGTCGTTGGTGAAGGCGGCGCCGTCGTCGCGGCCGATGAAGCCGTCGCCGACGAGCGCGGTGAGCGCGTCGAGCGTGCCGCGCACCCGCAGCGACTCGTCGACCTGGCCATGCACGAGCTGCAGCAGCTGCACCGTGAACTCGACGTCGCGCAGGCCGCCGGGGCCGAGCTTGAGCTCGCGGTCGACCTCGTCGGCCGGGATGTGCGCGATCACCCGCTCGCGCATCGCCTGCACCTGCAGCACGAAGTCGTCGCGGCCGGCGGCGCCCCACACGCGGGGCTGCACTCCGGCGACGAACTCCTCGCCGAGCTCGGGGTCGCCGGCGATCGCCCTGGCCTTGAGGAGCGCTTGGAACTCCCAGTTCTGCGCCCAGCGGTCGTAGTAGGCGAAGTAGCTGTCGAGGCTCCGCACGAGGGCGCCATGCTTTCCCTCGGGGCGGAGGTTCGGGTCGACCTCGAACAGGCCCGGCTCGACGCCGGGCTCGTGCACGATGCGCATCGCGGCCGAGGCGATGCGCGCCCCGATCTCGATCGCCCGCGGGCCGCTGATGCCGGCCTCGTCGACCGGCGCGGCGACGAACAGCACGTCGACGTCGGAGATGTAGTTGAGCTCCTCGGCGCCGCACTTGCCCATGCCGATGACGGCGAGCCGCACCTGCTCGACCTCGTCGCGCGGGAAGCGGCCGAAGCCGGCGGGCGGCGCCGACACCGATTCGCGGGCGACGCGCAGCGCCGCCTCGATCGTGCCGCCGGCGAGGTCGGCGAGCACGCCGGCGACCCGGTGCAGCGAGACCTCCGGATCGGCGAGGCGCAGATCGTAGAGCGCGATGCGGGCGAGCATCGCGCGATAGGCGACGCGCAGCGAGGCGGTCGCGGCGTCGACGTCGCGGCCCTTCACCGAGGCGAGCATCGCCGCGGTGATCTCCTCGCGGTGCGGCAGCGCCGCCGCGCCCTCGTGCACCCCGACGAGCTCGTGCGGGTGGCGGCGGAAGAACTCGGCGAGCGCCGGCGAGGCCCCGAAGAGCGTCACGGCGCTGCGGAGCAGCGGCGCGTCGTCGCGCCAGCGCTCCGCGAGGTCGGGGTGCCGGTCGAGCAGGCGCAGGAGCGCGCTCAGCGCGCCGTCGGGGTCGGCGTCGAACGGCTCGACGAGCGCGGCGATGTCGTCGGCGTCGAGGCGGAGCAGCTCGGCGAGGCGCTCGATGCGCTCGATGGCGTCGCTCGGCGCGCTGAAGCCGATGCGGATGAGTCGGGTGCGGGATCCCTCGCGCAGCACGGCGGCCTCAGAAGTGGGTCAGCCCGTGGCGCAGCTCGAACTCGGTGACCTGCGCGCGGTACTGCCGCCACTCGTTGTGCTTGTTGTCGAGGAACCAGCTGTAGAGCTGCTCGCCGAGGGTCTCGGCGACGAGCTCCGACTCCTCCATCGCGGTGAGCGCCTCGTCGAGGCTCGTCGGCAGCGCCTGGTAGCCGAGCACCTTGCGCTCGCGGGGCGAGAGGTCGCGCAGGTCGCCGTCGATCTCCTCGGGCAGCTCGTACTCGTTGGCGATGCCGCGCAGGCCCGCCTCGAGCAGCACCGCGTAGGCGAGGTAGGGGTTCGCGGCGGGGTCGAGGCCGCGGTACTCCACGCGCGCCGAGCCCGACTTGTGCGGCTTGTAGGTCGGCACCCGCACGAGCGCCGACGAGTTGTTGTGGCCCCAGCAGACGTAGCTCGGCGCCTCATCGCCGCCCCAGAGCCGCTTGTACGAGTTCACGGTCTGGTTCGTCACCGCGGTGATCTCGCGGGCGTGGCGCAGCAGGCCCGCGATGAA
>JAAYAS010000301.1 GCA_012719255.1 Microbacteriaceae bacterium
GAGCACCACGTCGCGCCGCCCGCCGAGGCGACGAACGACAACGGCGACTACACGCGCGACGAGTTCCTCAAGGGCGGCATCGCGGTGTTCCAGTCGGGCACCTACAACCTCGCGAACGTGCACGAGGGCGCCGGCTTCGAGTGGTCGGTGACCGAGATGGCCGCGGGCCCCGCCGGCAAGGTGACCACCGCCCCGGCCGTGATCGTCGCCGCGAACCCGAACTCGCAGTCGCCCGAGGCGCAGAAGGCGCTGCTCGAGTGGCTCGGCTCGGCGGAGGGCAACGGCTACATCGGCGCGAGCGGCTCGGCCGTGCCCGCCGTCACCGACGCCCGCGCCGTCTACGACGAGTACTGGGCCGCCGAGGGCGTCGACACCGCGGCGTTCTTCTCGGTGCTTGAGGGCGCCGAGATCATGCCGCCGGTGACCGGCCAGAACTTCGGCCAGCAGATGGAGGCGTTCCAGCCGATCCTCAAGGACGTCTTCCTCGGCCGCACCCCGGTCGCGGAGGGCCTGCAGCAGGCCCAGGACGCGGTCGACGCGCTGCCGTAACGGCCCGCGCACGCGGAAACGGCGGATGCGCCGGGGAGCCTCCCCGGCGCATCCGCCGTTTCCGTCCCGCTCGGGCCGTCAGCTCGAGAGGATCGACAGCGCGGGCAGGAACGCGAGCATCGCGAACGCGCCGAGCGCGACAACGATCGGGATGGCGACGAGGAGCACCGCGTTGACCGCGAGCCCCCAGATCGCGAGCGCGCGGCGGCCGCGGTAGCGCTCGATGACGAGCCCGGCGATGCCGAGGCCGATGCCGACGAACGGGAGCATCCAGGCGAACCAGTTGATCAGCGGGATGAACTGGCCGACGATCGACGCGCCCGCGGCGATGAGCGACCACATGCCGAACTCGTTGACGCCGCTGCCGGCCGGGGCGGGGGTCGCCCAGGGGGAGCCCGGGGCGCCGGGGTGGCCGCCGGGCTGCTGGGCGCCGGAGTGGCCGCCCGGATACTGCGCGCCCGGGTACCCGCCCGGATGCTGACCGCCCGGGTACTGACCGCCCGGGTACTGACCGCCCGGGTACTGCGGACCGGCCTGCTGGCCGGGGCCCCAGCCGGGCGCCGGAGCGACGGGCACGAGCTCGCCGCCGGGCGCGCCCCAGGCGGGGGCCTGCGGGGCGGTTCCGGCGGAGGCGCCGCCGGCGGCGGCCGGATCGTGCCCCGGTTGCGCGGGGCCGCGGCCGTCCGGGGCGTGCGGGCCGGCCGGAGGCTGCTGCGCGGCGGGCGCGGCGAAGGGGTCGTACGGCGAATCGGTGGCGGGCGGCGGCAGCGGCCCGTCGGCCGGGGCGCCCCAGGCGGGGGCGGCGGCCGGACCCTCGGCGCCCGGCTCGGCGCCGAACGGCGTGCGGCCCTCGGCGGCGGTCGGCGCCGTCGGAGATCCGTCGGCGGCGCGCTCGAGCGGCGGCACGCCGGAGAACGGCGAGGCGCCCGACTCGTCGGCCGGGTCGGCGCCGACCGCCGGGTCGGCCCCGTCGGCCGCGGCGCGGTCGGCGACGTCGTCGAGGCGCGCGGTGGGCTGCACGTCGGCGAGCGGCACGGTCGGGTGGCGGTCGCCGAGCGGGGCGGTCGCCTGCGCCTCGTCGCGCGCCGACGACTCGGCGGCGGCGCGGAAGGGCTCGCCGGCCATGCCGGGGATGCCGGAGGGGCGATCGGTGCGGTCGGTCATGATGGGGTCCTCTCTCGGTCCGCGGTGCGATGGGCCGGCGGCGGCTTACGGGGTGATCGTCTCGGTCGGCACCGCGGGCGTCGACTCGGTCGGGGCGGGCGTCTCGTCCGGGCCGGTGCCCGTGGGCGCGGTGACGGCCGGATCGGTGAACCGATCGGTCGCGCGCGGCGTCGGCGTCCACGTCTCGAGGCGCTCGATCACGCCGCTGTCCTCGACGACGCCGAGCAGCCAGAAGGCGCCGGTGAACCAGGGCAGGATGAACGAGAGCACCATGGCGAGGCCGCTCACGATCGTGCCGGCGATCGCGAGGGCGCGGCGGCCGCGGTACTTCTGCAGCGCGATGCCGAGGATGCCGAGCACGACGCCGACGATGCCGACGACGACGCCGAGGAGGCCGATGAACGGCACCCACGACACCGCGAGGGCGACGATGCCGACGATGAGCGAGGCGAGGCCGAGGCCGTTGATGCCGCCGGAGCGCGCCGGGGCGGGAGCGGGCGGATGGTCGTACGGATTGCTCATGAGGGGGCTCCTTCCGACTCCGATCCTCGCACCGGCAGCCGCGCGGCGGATGGGTTCCGGGGCGGATCTCCGGTCAACCCCCCTGAGGATTCCAGCGAGCCCCCGCGGCATTCGGCTCTGGCGCCGGGGATGCGCGACTGTTACCCTTGGCAGGTTGCCGGAGCGAATCCGCATCCGGCGGCGATGCAACAACCCTCCTGCTGCAGAACGTCTGCAGCCGTTTGAGACCGAAGGAGGTGGGTTACTCGTGCATCAGTATGAGCTCATGGTGATCCTCGATCCCGAGATCGACGAGCGCACCGTCGCACCGAGCCTCGACAAGTTCCTCAACGTGATCCGCGCGGACGGCGGCACGATCGAGAACACCGACATCTGGGGCCGCCGCAAGCTGGCCTACGAGATCGACAAGAAGTCCGAGGGCATCTACGCCGTCGTCAACTTCACCTCGGCACCCGCCACCGCGCAGGAGCTCGACCGCCAGCTGAAGCTGTCGGAGGCCGTCATGCGCACCAAGGTCCTCCGCGCCGAAGAGGCCGTCGCCCGCCTGGGCAAGGCCGAGGCCGACGAGGCCCCCGCCGAGCAGTAGTCCACCCCGCAGTACCGGCAGCACGTCGACCGAACAGGAGCGCAGCATGGCAGGCGACACGATCATCACCGTTGTGGGCAACCTCACGGCCGACCCCGAACTCCGCTACACCCCGAACGGCCTCGCGGTCGCGAACTTCACGATCGCGTCGACGCCGCGGATCTTCGACCGCCAGGCGAACGAGTGGCGCGACGGCGAGGCGCTCTTCCTGCGCGCCTCGGTGTGGCGCGACTTCGCCGAGAACGTCGCCGCGTCGCTCACCAAGGGCCAGCGCGTCATCGCGCAGGGCAAGCTCAAGCAGCGCTCGTACGAGACCCGCGAGGGCGAGAAGCGCACCACGTTCGAGCTCGACGTCGACGAGATCGGCCCCTCGCTGCGCTACGCCACGGCCCAGGTCACCAAGACCTCGGGCGGCGGCGGTGGCGGCTTCGGCGGCGGTCAGCGCCGCGAGGCGCCCGCGCAGCAGCAGCGGCCCGCGGTCGACGAGCCCTGGGGCGGCGGCGGCCAGCAGCGCCAGCAGCCGCAGCAGGAGTACGGCTCGTCGGGCGGGGGCGGTTGGGCGGCTCCCGGTACGCAGCAGGGCGGCTACGCCGACGAACCGCCGTTCTAGGCGGATCACCACGACGGCGGGCGCAGGGCGCACCGCCGCACTCACACATTTCTTGACACCCTGAAGGAATCAGATCCATGGCTGGAAAGTCGAGCGGCGATCGCCGCAAGGGCCGGGGCAAGGGCAAGCCGGTTGCCCCGGCGAAGAGCATCAAGGTCGGCGTCATCGATTACAAGGACGTCGCCACCCTCCGCAAGTTCATCTCGGAGCGCGGCAAGATCCGCGCGCGCCGCATCACCGGCGTGTCGGTCCAGGAGCAGCGTCTCATCGCCCGCGCGGTGAAGAACGCTCGCGAGATGGCCCTGCTCCCGTACGCCGGCTCGGGCCGCTAAGGAGGCACTCACATGGCTAAGGTCATTCTCACCAACGAGGTCTCGGGCCTCGGTTCGGCCGGCGACGTCGTCGAGGTCAAGAACGGGTACGCCCGCAACTACCTGGTGCCCCGCGGCTTCGCGGTGCACTGGACCAAGGGCGGCGAGAAGCAGGTCGAGCAGATCCGCTCGGCCCGCTCCGCCCGCGAGCTGAAGACCGCCGAGGAGGCGCAGGCGCTCAAGGTCTCGCTCGAGGCCGCGCTCGTCAAGGTGCAGGTCAAGGCCGGCACCGATGGCCGCCTGTTCGGCTCGGTGCGCCCCGCCGACGTCGCCGACGCGGTCAAGGAGCAGGGCATCGGCGAGATCGACAAGCGCAAGGTCGAGTTCCCGAACCCCGTGAAGTCGACCGGCAACCACGACATCACCGTGCGCCTCACCGAGGACGTGGTGGCGAACGTGACGCTGCAGGTCATCGCGGCGAAGTAGCGACCCCGCGCGAAGCGCCCCCGCGGCTCCAGCCGAGGGGGCGCTTCGTCGTGCTCGGAGGGCGTTCCCGGCGCTCCGGGGGATGCGGATTCCACAGCCTGAGCGGATGCCGGGAGCAACCTTCAACCACGACTTTACACAGCTTGCACTGACAGGTGTGGATTCCGTAAATACCTGATCAGCGCTTGATTCCAGAGCCTTCTGCGGGTAAGTTTCCACAGGACTCCCCAGGGTGTGCACAACCGTCCACGGCGCGCCCCCCAACGCATCCACAAGTTGTCCACAGGTGTGAGCGCGCGGCCATCGGCGAGGGCGTAGGGTGCGGGAGGCGCGTGTCGGAGAGCGCATGTCGGAGGCTCGTGAGAGGACTGCTCCGAGCCCCCCGATCGATCCGACCGACCGCGCCCGAGGAGGACCCCCGCATGACGATCACCGACTTCCGCCGCGACGCCGACCGCCGCGAGGGAGACGGCCGCGACGCCCACGAGGCGCTGCGCACGCCGCCGCACGATCTGCTCGCCGAGCAGTCGTCGATCGGCGGCATGCTGCTCTCGAAGGACGCCGTCGCCGACGTCGTCGAGACGGTGCGCGCCGAGGACTACTACCTCCCGAAGCACGAGCTCATCTTCGAGGCGATCCAGACGCTCTACGCGGCCGGCGAGCCGACCGACGTCATCGCGGTCACCGACCGCCTCACGAAGACCGGCGACCTGCAGCGCGCCGGCGGCGCCGAGTACCTCCACACCCTCGCCGGCATCGTGCCGACCGCGGCGAACGCCGGCTACTACGGCTCGATCGTCGCCGAGCGCGCCGTGCTGCGCCGGCTCGTCGAGGCGGGCACCCGCATCGTGCAGATGGGCTACCAGGCCGAGGGCGAGGTCGTCGAGCTCGTCAACCAGGCGCAGGCCGAGATCTACGGCGTCACCGGCGGCGTCGAGACCGAGGACTTCGTGCCCCTCAGCGAGGCGCTCGTCGACGCCCAGAACGAGATCGACGCCGCGCAGAACCGCGACGGCGAGCTCACCGGCGTGCCGACCGGCTTCCGCGACTTCGACGCGCTCACCAACGGCCTCCACGGCGGGCAGCTGATCATCATCGCGGCGCGCCCCGGCCTCGGCAAGTCGACGCTCGCGCTCGACCTCGCCCGGCACGCCTCGGTGCACGCGAACATGCCCTCGATCTTCTTCTCGCTCGAGATGAGCCGCGCCGAGATCGCGATGCGACTGCTCTCGGCCGAGGCGAGCGTGAAGCTGCAGTCGATGCGCACCGGCAAGGTCACCGACGACGACTGGCAGAAGATCGCCCGCACCCAGAGCACGATCGCCGATGCGCCGCTGTTCATCGACGACTCGCCGAACATGACGCTCGTCGAGATCCGCGCGAAGTGCCGCCGCCTCAAGCAGAAGCACGGCCTCAAGCTCGTCGTCATCGACTACCTGCAGCTCATGACCTCGGGCAAGCGCGTCGAGTCGCGCCAGCAGGAGGTGTCGGAGTTCTCGCGCGCGCTGAAGCTGCTCGCGAAGGAGCTCGAGGTGCCGGTCATCGCGCTCTCGCAGCTCAACCGCAACTCCGAGCAGCGCGCCGACAAGCGCCCCGCGGTGAGCGACCTGCGCGAATCGGGCTCGCTCGAGCAGGACGCCGACATGGTCGTGCTGCTGCACCGCGACGGCGCCTACGAGAAGGACCACCCGCGCGCCTACGAGGCCGACTTCATCGTCGCGAAGCACCGCAACGGCCCCACCGACACGATCACCGTGCTCTTCCAGGGCCACCTCTCGCGCTTCGTCGACTACGCGCCGGGCCAGCAGCCGGCGAGCAACGGCTTCGCGCCGCCGCCACCGCCGATGTAGGGCACTGCCGGCTGGGCTTGTCGAAGCCCGCGCGTTCTGCGGGCTGAGCGTGTCGACGCCCGCCCTTCGACAGGCGCAGGGCTCGACGGGCGCTCAGGGCTCGACCGGCTCGCGGCCCGACCCCGGGCGTAGACTCGGCGCACCGGGCCGAGCGCCCGCAGCACCCGTCAGCAGGAGGCCCCGCCGATGCCGATCACGGCCGAGTCGAAGCGCTTCGACTACGCCCGCACCCTCTCCATCCTCGGGATCGTGGTGCTCGGCATCATCGGCCTCGTGGCGCTCCAGCAGGTCGCGCCGTTCGTCACCCCGGTGTTCCTCGGCATCAACCTCGTGCTCGCGATCGCGCCGTTCATGCACTGGATGATCCGCAAGGGCGTCCACCGAGTGCTCGCCGCGATCATCGCGGGGCTGCTGATGTACGCGCTGCTCATCGTCTTCCTCGTGCTGCTCGTGTGGTCGGTGACGATGCTCGTGCAGGAGCTGCCGAAGTACGGCGCCCAGTTCAACGCCCTCTACCGGGGCGTGCTCGACTGGCTCGCCGGCATGGGCATCAGCCAGGACCAGCTGCTGCTGCAGCTCCAGGGCGCGCTCTCGCCGAGCGCCATCGCGAGCGTCGCGCAATCGCTGCTCTCGAACCTCGGCGGCGTGATGTCGCTGCTCACGACGCTGCTCGTGATGATCTTCTTCCTCTTCTTCGACGCGATGTCGTTCGAGCCGAGGATGCGCCGCATCCGGCTCGTGAAGCCGTCGGTCGGCCGCGCGTTCGACACGTTCTCGAGCGGCGTCGCCCGGTACTGGATCGTCACCACCGCGTTCGGCCTCATCGTCGCGGTGCTCGACGTGATCGCGCTCGAGTTCCTGCAGGTGCCGCTCGCCCTCGTGTGGGGCGTGTTCTCGTTCCTCACGAACTACATCCCGAACATCGGCTTCGTCATCGGCATGATCCCGCCGGTGCTCATGGCGCTGCTCGCGAACGGCTGGGTGAACGCCCTCGTCGTGCTCGTCGTGTGGTCGGTGATCAACTTCGTCATCCAGTCGCTGATCCAGCCGAAGGTCGCCGGCGACGCGGTCGGCGTGACCCCGACGGTCTCGTTCCTCTCGTTGCTCGTGTGGGCCTTCGCGCTCGGACCGGTCGGCGCGCTCCTCGCCCTGCCGGCGACGCTGCTCGTCAAGGCGGTGCTCGTCGACGCCGACCCCCGGCACCGCTGGCTCGGCTTCCTCATCGACGCCCGCCCGCGGCTCGACGACCCCGGCGACGAGGCGCGCGCCGCCATCCTCACGGCCGTGGTGCCGCGCGCGACCGACACCGACCACTTCGACGACCTCGACTCGGCCTACGGCGACCACCCCGAGGAGTACGACCGCGAGCCCTCGGCGCCCGGCGCCGGTCCCGCCGGGCCTCGGGCGGCCGTGCCGGGGCGCGCCCGGCGGGCCGAGCGGCC
>JAAYAS010000302.1 GCA_012719255.1 Microbacteriaceae bacterium
GGACGGCAACGACGTCTTCCTCAAGGACATCTGGCCGGACTCGGCCGAGGTGCAGAAGGTCATCGACGAGTCGATCGACACCGACATGTACCACACGCAGTACGGCTCGGTGTTCGAGGGCGACGAGCGCTGGCGCTCGCTGCCGACGCCGACCGGCTCGACCTTCGAGTGGGACGACGCGTCGACCTACGTGCGCAAGCCCACCTACTTCGACGGCATGACCCTCGAGCTCACGCCGATCGAGGACATCTCGGGCGCGCGCGTGCTCGCGAAGCTCGGCGACTCGACGACGACCGACCACATCTCGCCGGCCGGCTCGATCATGGCGAGCTCGCCCGCGGGCCAGTACCTCACCGAGCACGGCGTCGAGCGCAAGGACTTCAACTCCTACGGCTCGCGCCGCGGCAACCACGAGGTGATGATCCGCGGCACCTTCGCGAACATCCGCCTGAAGAACCTGCTGCTCGACGGCGTCGAGGGCGGCTGGACCCGCGACTTCACGCAGGAGGGCGGCCCGCAGGCGTTCATCTACGACGCGGCGCAGAACTACGCCGCCGAGGGCACCCCGCTGGTCGTCCTCGCCGGCAAGGAGTACGGCACCGGCTCGTCGCGCGACTGGGCGGCGAAGGGCACGAGCCTGCTCGGCGTCCGCGCGGTGATCACCGAGAGCTTCGAGCGCATCCACCGCTCGAACCTCATCGGCATGGGCGTCGTGCCGCTGCAGTTCCCGGCGGGCGAGTCGGCCGACTCGCTCGGCCTCGACGGCACCGAGGAGATCTCGATCACCGGGCTCACCGAGCTCAACGAGGGCCGCACCCCGAAGACGGTGCGCGTCGTCGCCACCCCGACCGCCGACTCGGCCGAGGGCCGCGAGCCCGTCGAGTTCGACGCCGTGGTGCGCATCGACACCCCCGGTGAGGCCGACTACTACCGCAACGGCGGCATCCTGCAGTACGTGCTGCGCTCGCTCGTCGCGAAGTAGCGCCGCGCCGACCCGCGCGACGGGGCCGGAGGGACTCACTCCCTCCGGCCCCGTCGCCGTCTCCGCCGGCCGCGGCCATCGGAGGCCCCGGCGATCCGGCCGGCTCTCGCGTTGCGGGGAGGGGCGCGACGGCCGGCTTCGCTATCCTGGCCCGAACCCCGGATGGTCCCCGGTGCACCGCCCCGCGTATCATCGAGGTTTCCCCCATCCCGCCCGCGGACGCACCCGAGCATCCGAGCCCCCGTCGAGAGGATCGCCGCATGACGGAGCCCCTGCTGCCGCAGATCCGCGAGCCGCGCGATCTGCGCGGGCTCAACCATTCCGAGCTGCGCCGGCTCGCCGACGAGATCCGCGACTTCCTCGTCGAGCACGTCTCGCGCTCGGGCGGTCACCTCGGCCCGAACCTCGGCGTCGTCGAGCTCACGCTCGCGATCCACCGCGTGTTCGACTCGCCCCGCGACGCGATCGTGTTCGACACCGGGCACCAGTCGTACGTGCACAAGCTCGTCACCGGCCGGCAGGACTTCTCCGGCCTGCGCGAGCGCGGCGGGCTCGCCGGCTACCCGCAGCGATCCGAGTCGCCGCACGACATCGTCGAGTCGTCGCACGCCTCGAGCTCGCTGAGCTGGGCCGACGGCATCTCGAAGGCGTGGCGGCTCGCCGGCGAGGACGACCGCACCGTCGTCGCGGTCGTCGGCGACGGCGCCCTCACCGGCGGCATGACCTGGGAGGCGCTCAACAACATCAGCGACGACAACGACCGCCGCCTCGTCATCGTCGTCAACGACAACGGCCGCTCGTACGCGCCGACGATCGGCGGCGTCGCGCGCTTCCTGAACAAGGTGCGCACCGACCGCACCTACACGCGGCTGCAGGCGCAGTCGGGCAAGGCGTTCTCGCGGCTCGGCGGCAAGCTCGGCCGGCGCGTGTTCGACGCGATGCGCGGCGGCCTGCACGGCGCCGCCTCGCGCTTCAGCAGCAACGACGAGCTCTACTCGAACCTCGACATCAAGTACCTCGGCCCCGTCGACGGCCACGACCTGCGGGCCATGGAGGAGACCCTCCGGCTCGCGAAGAACTTCGGCCAGCCGGTGATCGTGCACGCGATCACCGAGAAGGGCCACGGCTACCGGCCCGCGATCGAAGACGCGAACGACCAGTTCCACGCCGTCGGCCAGATCGATCCGATCACCGGCGAGCCCGTGAGCGAGTCGTCGGGGCAGTCGTGGACGGGCGTGTTCGGCGAGGAGATCGTCGAGATCGCCCGCGATCGCGACGACATCGTCGCGGTCACCGCGGCGATGCTCCGCCCGGTCGGCCTGGAGTCGTTCGCCGAGGAGTTCCCCGACCGCGTGTTCGACGTCGGCATCGCCGAGCAGCACGCCGTCACCTCGGCCGCGGGCCTCGCCTACGGCGGCCTGCACCCGGTGGTCGCGATCTACGCGACCTTCATGAACCGCGCCTACGACCAGGTGCTCATGGACGTCGGGCTCCACCGCGCCGGCGTCACGTTCGTGCTCGACCGCGCCGGCGTCACCGGTCCCGACGGGCCGAGCCACCACGGCGTCTGGGACCTCGCGCTGCTGCAGACCGTGCCCGGCATCCGGCTCGCCGCGCCCCGCGACGCGACCCGCCTGCGCGAGGAGCTCCGCGAGGCCGTCGCCGTCGAGGACGCGCCCACCGTCGTCCGCTTCTCGAAGGGCAAGGTCGGCGCCGAGATCGAGGCGGCGCTGCGCACCGGCGACGGCGTCGACGTGCTCCGCACCGGTTCGCGCCCCGACGTGCTCATCGTCGCGGTCGGCCCGATGGCGACGATGGCGATGGAGGTCGCCGACCTCGTCGAGCAGCAGGGCATCGGCGTCACCGTCGTCGACCCGCGCTGGGTCGTGCCGGTGCCCGGCAGCGTCATCGAGCTCGCCCGCCACCACCGCCTGCTCGTCTCGATCGAGGACGGCGTCGTCGTCGGCGGCATCGGCACCCGCATCCGCCAGGACCTCCGCGCCGCCGGCGTCGACGCGACCGTCACCGAGCTCGGCGTGCCCGACGAGTTCATCGATCACGCGACCCGCGAGCAGATCCTCGAGGACGCGGGACTCACCTCCCGGCAGATCGCGCAGGACATCGTCGCGCAGGTGCTCGGCTCGCGCATCCCGCACGCCCGCCCCGAGCGCGCCGACACCGGCGTCGTGCAGGTCGCGCGCATCCTCGAGGGCCTCGAGTCGCCCAGCGGCAGGCGCAACTAGCCGTCCGGGCGCCGCAGCGACGACGCCGGCCCCGCACGACGCCGAAGGGGCCCGCCCGCGGTCGCGGACGGGCCCCTTCGGCGCGCGGGGGAGCCGCTAGCGGTTCGCCGCGCCCCGGATCGGCGGGGTGTGGAAGGTGCCGCCGAAGGCGCGCTCGGAGGCGCCCACGCGGTCGAGGTACGGCGTGAGGCCGCCCGCGTGCAGCGGGTAGCCGGCGCCGAGGATCATGCAGAGGTCGATGTCCTCCGCCGCGGCGACGACCTGCTCGTCGAGCATGATCCGCACCTCCTCGGCGAGCCCGGTCTCGACCCGCTCGCGGAACTGCTCGGCGGTCTGCGGCGAGCGGCCCTTCGTGCCGACGATCGCCTCGAACTCCTTCGTGTAGCCCGCGGGGCGGCCCTTGCCGTCGCGCTTGATGAGCTTCGCGTTCGCGTCGGCGAGCGCGTCGAGGTTCTCCGACTCGAAGAATCGGTCGGGGAACGGCGCGTGGTGCGATTCGAGCACGTGCGCGCCGACCTTGAGGCCGACGAGCTCGAGCAGCTCGAACGGCGTCATCGGCAGGCCCATCGGGTCGAGCGCGTGGTCGACGACCTCGATCGGGGTGCCCGTGTCGACGGCGTGCATCGCCTCGCCGAGCACCTTCGCGAGCAGCCGGTTCACGACGAAGCCGGGCCGGTCGCGGGTGATCACCGCGGTCTTCTTCAGGTCCTTCGCGACGGCCATCGCGGTCGCGAGGGTGACCTCGTCGGTCTTCGCGGCGTTGACGACCTCGAGCAGCGGCATCACCGCGACGGGGTTGAAGAAGTGGAAGCCGACGAGCCGCTCGGGGCGGCGGAGCCTCGCGCCGATCTCGTCGACCGAGAGCGAGGAGGTGTTCGTCGCGAGGATCGCGTCGTCGGCGATGATGCCCTCGAGCTCGCCGAACACCTGCTGCTTGACGCCGACCTCCTCGAACACGGCCTCGATGACCCAGTCGCAGTCGGCGAACTGCGAGCGGTCGGTCGTGCCGCTGATGAGGCCCTTGAGGCGCGATTGCGCGTCGGCGTCGATGCGGCCCTTCTCGGCGAGCGCGTCGATCTCGGCGTGCACCGAGGCGACGCCGCGGTCGACCCGCTCCTGGTCGAGGTCGGTCATGATCACCGGCACCTGCAGTCGGCGCACGAACAGCAGCGCGAACTGGCTCGCCATGAGCCCGGCGCCGACGATGCCGACCTTGGTGATCGGCTTCGCGAGCGCTTTGTCGGGCGCGCCGGCGGGGCGCTTGCCGCGCTTCTGCACGAGGTCGAAGGCGTACATCGACGCCATGAACTGGTCGCCGGAGATGAGCTCGGCGAGCGCGTCGTTCTCGGCCTCGAAGCCGCGGGCGCGGTCGTCGTGCTTCGCCACGGCCATGACGTCGAGCGCCCGGTAGGGCGCCTTCGGCACGGTGCCGATGCGCTGCTCGAGCATCTTCCGCGCGATCTTCAGCGCCGCGTCCCACTTCACGGCGCGCTCGATGCGACCGGGGGCGTTCGGCCGCTTCACCTTCTCGCCGCCGAGCACCCGGTCGGCGAAGCGCAGCGAGTCCTCGAGGTAGTTCACCGGCGGGATGCACTCGTCGAACAGGCCCAGCTCGGTCGCCTGCTCGGGCTTCAGCGTGCGGTTCATCTTCAGCGGGTTCTCGATGACGACCTTGAGCGCGTTCTCGATGCCGATGAGGTTCGGCACGATCGTCGCGCCGCCCCAGCCGGGCACGAGGCCGAGGTAGGTCTCGGGCAGCGCGACGGCCGGGCAGGAGGCGTCGATGGTGCGGTAGTCGCTGTTCAGCGCGATCTCGAGGCCGCCGCCGAGGGCGAGGCCGTTGACGAACGCGAAGCTCGGCACGCCCATGTCGCCGAGCATGCCGAGCACGTGGTGGCCGAGCTCGGCCATCTGCCGGGCGACCTCGACGCTCGGGATCCGGTCGACGAGCGAGAGGTCGGCGCCGGCGGCGAAGTTGAAGCGCTTGCCGGTGACGGCGACCGCGTCGATCTCGCCGCGGCGGGCGCGGCCGCGCAGCTCCTCGAGCGTCTCGCCGAGCGCGGCGAGCGTGCCGGGGCCGAGGGTGTTCGGGCGCTTGTAGTCGTGCCCGTTGTCGAGGGTGATGAGCGCGAGGGCGCGGCCCGAGGGCAGGCGCACATCGCGGACGCGCGCCTCGGTGATCACCTCGCCGGAGGTGCCGTCGAGCAGCGCCGAGTAGCGCGAGCGGTCGAATGCGTCGATCTTCATGGTCGTGCCTACTTTCCTGCCCGGGCGTGCTTCTTGCGGTTCCAGTTCGGGTTCTCCCAGATGATGGTGCCGCCCTGGCCGAGGCCGACGCACATCGCGGTGATGCCGTAGCGCACCTCAGGGTGCTGCTCGAACTGGTTCGCGAGCTGCATCATCAGGCGCACGCCGCTCGCGGCGAGCGGGTGGCCGAGCGCGATCGCACCGCCGTAGCGGTTCACCGAGGGCTCGTCGTCGGCGAGGCCGAAGTGGTCGAGGAAGCTCAGCACCTGCACGGCGAAGGCCTCGTTGAGCTCGAACAGGCCGATGTCGTCGATCGTGAGGCCGGCCTTGCGCAGCGCCTTCTCGGTCGAGGGCACCGGGCCGAGCCCCATCACCTCGGGCTGCACGCCGGCGAAGGCGAAGGTGACCATCTTCATCCGCGACTTCAGGCCGAACTCCTTGACGGCGGCGTCGCCCGCGAGGATCGAGGCGGTCGCGCCGTCGGTGAGCGGCGAGGCGTTGCCGGCGGTGACCTTGCCGTGGGGGCGGAACGGGGTCTTCAGCCCGGCGAGTCCCTCCATGCTCGTGTCGGGGCGGAGGTGCTCGTCGCGGTCGGCGAGGCCCCAGCCGGCGTCCGACTCGATCGCGACCGGCACGAGGTCGCGGGCGAAGTCGCCGTTGTCGTAGGCGGCCGCGGCCTTGCGCTGCGAGTCGAGGGCGAACCGGTCGGCGCGCTCCTTCGTGAGCTCGGGGAAGCGGTCGTGGAGGCGCTCGGCGGTCTTGCCCATGTTCAGCGCGTCGGCGGCGACGAGCCGCTCGGCGAGGAAGCGCGGGTTCGGGTCGGCGTCGAGGCCCATCGGGTGGCGGCCCATGTGCTCGACGCCGCCGGCGATGACGACGTCGTAGGCGCCGATGCCGACGCCCGAGCCCATGGTGGTCGCGGCGGTGAGCGCGCCGGCGCACATGCGCTCGATCGCGAGCCCCGGCACGGTGATCGGCAGGCCGGCGAGCATCGCCGTGGTGCGGCCGAGCGTGAGGCCCTGGTCGCCGGTCTGCGTGGTCGCGGCGATCGCGACGTCGTCGTAGCGGTCGTGGGGGATCGAGTCGTTGCGCTCGATCAGCGCCCGGATCGTCTTCACCGCGAGATCGTCGGCGCGGGTGCGCCAATACATGCCCTTCTCGCCGGCCCTGCCGAACGGTGTCCGAGCACCGTCGATGAAGTGAACGTCGGATGTGGCCACATTGCCTCCTTGCACTGGCGTCCGCGATCGCGGAACGTCGAACGACGGGGAGCTTAGCCGGACTCTCCTGTTTCCGGCCCCGCATCTTGTCGGGCCGCGACAAACGCCGCGGCGATGACCGGAGCGGTGATCGTGACTTGCCACTCCCGTGCTCCGAGTGAACGCAGCTGGCGCTCGATCGATTCCCGGTCCTCGCCCTCCGGCTCCCACGCGACGCGGCGCAGCAGCGCGGGCGTGAGCAGGTTCTCCGTCGGCATCCGCAGCTCGTCGGCGCGCTCGGCGACGGCGGGCCGGGCGGCCTTGAGCCGGGCGTCGGCCTCGGGGCGGCGGTTCGCCCACGCCTTCGGCGGCGGCACCCGGTCGGGGTCGGCCGACGCGCGGGCCGGCAGCTCGTCGGTGCTGCGGCCGAGCTCGAGGGCGGCCCACCAGCGGTCGAGCTGCGAGCGCGACTCGCGGCCGTGGAACTCCCGCAGCGCCGCGAGCTCGCCCTAGCTGCGCGGCATCGCCTTCGCGGCCGCCGTGAGCGAGCGGTCGGGCACGATGCGGCCGGGCGCGCGGTCGACCTCGCGCGCGTAGGCGTCGCGGGCGAGCCAGAGCTCGCGGGCGATCGCGAGCTGCCGCGGCGAGCGGAGCTGGTGCATCCCCGACAGCCGCCGCCAGCGCTCGCCGCGGTCGGGCTGCAGGTCGCGCGCGAGCACGTCGGCGAACTCCTGCCGGGCCCACTCGTCCTTGCCGTCGTCGCGCAGCTGCGCGGCGAGCTCGTCGCGCACGTCGACGAGGTACTCGACGTCGAGCGCGGCGTAGGCGAGCCAGGATGCGGGCAGCGGGCGCTGCGACCAGTCGTCGGCCGAGTGCGCCTTCGCGAGCTCGACGCCGAGCAGCTCCTCGACGACGGCGCCGTAGCCGACGTGCGCGCGCCCGAGCAGCCGCGCGGCGAGCTCGGTGTCGAACAGCCGCACCGGGTCGAGGTCGATCTGCCGCAGCGAGGGGAGGTCCTGCGTGGCGGCGTGGAGGATCCACTCCTCGTCGGCGATGACCTCGCCGATCGGGGCGAGCGTGCCGAAGGGGATCGGGTCGATGAGCATCGTGCCCGAGCCGCGGCGGAACAGCTGCACGAGGTAGGCGCGGTCGGAGTAGCGGTAGCCGGAGGCCCGCTCGGTGTCGATCGCGACCGGGCCGTCGCCCTCGAGCAGTCGGCCGATCGCCTCGTCGAGGCCGTCGATCGTGTCGATGACCTCGAGATCGCCCTCGGCGGCGCGCCGGTCGTCAGCGGCGGCCATTCGCCTGCCTCGTCGTCCGCAGCGCGGGCACGTCGCGGGTGTCGACCGGCGGCAACCCGGCGAGCAGGCACAGCAGCGTGCTCCACGCCTCGACGTGGGGGGCGAGCGCGTCATCGGCGGGCGTCCACGAGGCGCGCATCTCGATCTGCGAGCCCTCGCCCTGCTCGGTGAGCTCGCCGAAGCCCTTCGAGTTCACGACGGTGACCGTGCCCGAGGGGTGGGCGAAGTCGGCGCCGCTGTCGGCGAGCGCATCCATCAGCCACGACCACGCGACCTCCGGCAGCATCGCGTCGCCGCCGATGTCGGTCTCGAGCGGCGCCTGCGCGAAGCACACCACGCGGAACTCGCCGCGCCACGCCTCGGGCCGGGCGACGTCGTGCATGAGGATGAACCGGCCGGTGCCGAGCTGCGAGTCGCCGTGGAGGGACTCGGGGCTAACATCGGCGGCGAGGGCGAGCGCGTTCGGCGCGAGGGCCTCGGGCGGCCGGATCTCCTGGACGCGCAGATCGCTGCGGAACTCGACCGCGCGGATCGACGCCGACGCTCGATCGAACGCCGCCGGAACCGGATGCAGACTCACCACCACGCGCACGAGACTATGCACAGCGGCCACCGCCCGGCGGCAGGCGCGCCGCGAGCGAGAGGAACCCCGAATGCCCTGGCCCGTCCGATCGACCCGGCCCGCCCCCGACGCCCGGATCGGCCGCGCCCTCGCCGGCGCCGGCCGCTCGGCGCTCGCCGCCGGGGCGGGCGCGGCGGTGTTCCTCGGCTCGCTCGCCGGCACCGCCGCGACGATGCTCGCGCGGCAGGCGGTGACCCCGCCGGTGCGGCAGAAGGAGCCGATCCGGGTGCACGCCATCCGCTTCGACGACGAGGCGGAGACGAGCGGCGCCGTCACCCTCGCCCGCGACGTCGACTCCGAGACGCGCGGCGAGTACACGATGCTCTGGAACCGCGATCGCGGCCGCGCGCGGCTCGGCGAGACGATCACCGCCACCGTCGGCACCGTCACCCGGCGCTTCGACGGGGTGATGGGCGAGCCGCTCGCCGGCGCGCGGCGCGTGCGGGTCGCGTCGGCGCCGCACCTCGGCGCCGCCGATCTCGGGCTGCCGTACGAGGAGGTGCGGATCCCGACCGAGTTCGGCGAGGCCCCCGCCTGGTGGCTGCCCGCCGAGGGCGGGCGGCCCGGCGACTGGGTGATCCACGTGCACGGGCGCGGCTCGATGCGCACCGAGACGCTGCGCACAGTGCCGATCGTCGCCGAGCGCGGCTGGAGCTCGCTCGTCGTCACCTACCGCAACGACGCGATCTTCCCCGCGGGCCCGGCCCGGGGCGATGCGAAGTACGGCCTGGGGCTCACCGAGTGGCGCGATGTCGACGCGGCGCTCGAGTGGGCGATCGCCCGCGGCGCCGAGCGCATCGTGCTCGTCGGCTGGTCGATGGGCGGCGCGGTGGTCGGGCAGACGCTGCTGAACTCGCCGCTCGCCGACCGGGTGATCGCGGCGATGCTCGAGTCGCCCGCCGTCGACTGGCGCTCGGTGCTCGAGTTCCAGGCCGGGCTCATGCGGGTGCCCGCGCGGGTGGCGCGGCTCGGGATGCGGCTGCTCGGCTCGCCGCTCGCGCCGCTCGCCCTCGGGGTGGCCGAGCCGCTCGACCTCGACGCGCTCGACCTCGTGGCGCGCGCCGACGAGCTCGAGGTGCCGCTGCTCGTGCTGCACTCGCTCGGCGACACGATGGTGCCGCCGGAGGGCTCGCAGCGGCTCGCGCAGGCGCGGCCCGATCTCGTGCGCTACGAGGAGTTCACCACGGCGCGCCACACGCGGCTGTGGAACGTCGATCGCGAGCGCTGGGAGGCGATCGTCGCCGACTGGTTCGACGGCCTCGGAGGTCGTGCCGGCTGAGCTCGTCGACGCCGCTGCGCGCCGGGCTCGGGCCTACCTGCGCAGCAGCCGCTGGTAGACGAAGCCCGCCGAGTCGACGGCGAGCAGCGCCCGCTCGAACTCGGTGCCGGTGCCCGAACCGGGCAGCGACGGCGCGTCGTCGGGGGCGAACACCGGCGCCTGGGTGAGGCACACCTCGTCGAGCCGGCCCTCGTCGAGGAACTGCCCGATGAGCCGGTTGCCGCCCTCGACGACGAGCTGCTCGAGCCCGCGCCCGCGCAGCTCGGCGAGCACTTCGTCGAGCCGGATGCGGCCGCTCGCGTCGAGCTCGAGGGCGACGATGCTCGCGCCGGGCATCGTCCGCTCCACCTCGGCGACGGCGTCGGCGGGGCAGCACACGAGCACCGAGGCCCGCGCATCCGCCTCGGAGATGCGGTGGCCGGTGAGGTCGCCGCTCGCCGTGACGATGCACAGCCACGTCGGCGCGGTCGCCGTGTGGCGCTCCTGCCGCACGGTCTGCGCGCCGACGACGATGGCGTCGCTCTGCTCGCGGATGAGCTTGAGCAGGCGCCGGTCGGCCCGGTTCGAGAGCGTGTCGGAGGTGCCGTCGGGGCCGGTGACGCGGCCGTTCAGCGAGCCGATCATGTTCATCCGCACCCAGTCGCGCCGCGGCGGCCGGTAGTGCTCGCGCAGCCGGTCGTCGACATCGGCGCGGAGGTCGAGCGCCTCCGGCGCGTCGAGGCCGGGCGCGTCGAGCACGCGCAGCTCGGCCGGATCGGGCATCGACGCCGTGGGAGCGCCCACCGGGTCAGGCCTCCGCGGCGAGGCGCTCGCGCACCTGGCGCTGCACGCGGGCGAGCATGCCGACCATCCCGCCGAGCCGCAGCGGCGACACCTGGCCGGTGATGCCGAGCGAGAACGGGAAGTCGCTCGGCACCGCGAGCACCTCGTCGGTCGTGAGCCCGCTGATGCCCTGCACGAGGATCGACGCGAAGCCGCGGGTGGTGGGCGCCTCGGCGGGCGCCTTCGCGTGCATCGCGACGCGGCCATCGGCGACCTCGGTGGTGATGAACACCGGCGACTGGCACTCGATGACCCGCTCGAACGGCGCGTCGGCGTACTGCTCGGGCACCTCGGGCAGCTCGTCGGAGAACTCGAGCAGCAGCGTGAGCCGGTCGCGGTCGGGCAGCGCGAGGAAGTCGTCGCGGATCTCGGCGAGCGGGGCGGGCACGTCGGCGGGGGCGGGCGAAGTCATGCGCACCAGCGTAGCGGCGGGCGGGTCGGCACCGGCTCAGCGGCGAGGACCCGCCCGCGGGGCGATGGCGGCGGGGCCGGTCAGCGGCCGGGGGCCGAGCCGGGCTCGGCGCCGCGCACGATCGGCGCGCCGACGAGCGAGCCCCACTCGGTCCACGAGCCGTCGTAGTTGCGCACGCCCTCGTAGCCGAGCAGGAAGTTCAGCACGAACCAGGTGTGGCTCGAGCGCTCGCCGATGCGGCAGTAGGCGATGACCTCCTCGTCGCCGGCCTGCAGGCCGGCGCCCTCGGCGCCGTAGATCGCCTCGAGCTCGGCGCGCGGCTTGAAGGTCGAGTCGTCGGCGGCGGCCCGGGCCCACGGCACGCTGAGCGCGGTGGGGATGTGGCCGGCGCGCAGCGCGCCCTCCTGCGGGTAGTCGGGCATGTGCGTGCGCTCGCCGGAGTACTCCTCGGGGCTGCGCACGTCGACGAGCCGGCCGCCGCGGTCGAGCTGCGCGAACACGTCGTCGCGGGTCGCGCGGATCGCGGCGTCGGCGCGCTCGACGACCGGGTAGTCGGTCGCCGGCCGCTCGACCACCTCGCGGGTGAGCTCGCGGCCCTCGGCGATCCACTTGTCGCGGCCGCCGTCGAGCAGCCGCACGTCGTCGTGGCCGAAGAGCGTGAACACCCACAGCGCGTAGGCCGCCCACCAGTTCGAGCGGTCGCCGTAGATGACGACGGTGTCGTCGCGCGAGACGCCCTTCGCCGAGAGCAGGCGCGCGAAGCCCTCGCCGTCGACGTAGTCGCGCACGACCTCGTCGTTGAGCTCGGTGTGCCAGTCGATCTTGATCGCGCCGGGGATGTGCCCGGTCTCGTAGAGGAGC
Organism: Microbacteriaceae bacterium; assembly: GCA_012719255.1. Classification (GTDB taxonomy): domain Bacteria; phylum Actinomycetota; class Actinomycetes; order Actinomycetales; family Microbacteriaceae; genus Gulosibacter. The sequence continues at coordinate 11,969 of JAAYAS010000302.1, forward strand.
ACGTCCTCGTCGGACTCGACGAGCACGAGGCCCGAGCCGGGGGTCGCGACGGCGTCGAGCCGCTCGGCGAGCCAGGCGGTCGAGACGAGCCGCTCCGGGTGGGCGTACTCGGCGAACTTCGGGTCGTGGTCGATCTCGTGGGTCACTGTCGTCTCCTCGGTGGTGGGCGCGGGCCGCCGGATGCGGCGGTCGGGCCGGGCGCGGGGCGCGCGGGGCGATGGCGCCGGTCACCGCCCAGGGTCGCACACCGGCCCTCGGGGAGCCCCCGACCCGGACGCGGATGACGGGAGGACGCCCCGTCGCACTAGGCTTGATCCGTTCCTATCGAATCCCCGCCGTCAGGAGAGCTTCGTGGCCGCTGGCACGCTCGTGCACCTCACCGATCGGGTCCCGCAGATGACCCCCGAAGAAATGGTCCGGGCGCTCGTGCCGCCGCCGCAGTTCGCGCACGCGAGCTTCGACAACTACCGCCCCGACGACGAGTACCCGTCGCAGGCCGAGGCGGTGCGCATCTGCCGCGCGTTCACCGAGGACACCTCGCCGAAGGGCACGCCGGGGATCGGGCTCTTCCGCCGGCTCGGCCGCCGCAAGGTGTCGACGAAGCCGGGCGTCTACCTCGACGGCGGCTTCGGCGTCGGCAAGACCCACCTGCTCGCGGCGACCTGGCACCAGGCGTACGGCCGCAAGTACTTCGGCACGTTCATCGAGTACACGGCGCTCGTCGGCGCGCTCGGCTACGCGAACGCGGTGAAGACGCTCACCGGCACCTCGCTGATCTGCATCGACGAGTTCGAGCTCGACGACCCGGGCGACACGATGGTGATGTCGAAGCTGCTCGGCGAGCTCGTCGACACCGGCACCCGGGTGGCGGCGACCTCGAACACGCCGCCGAACGCCCTCGGCGAGGGCCGGTTCGCGGCCCAGGACTTCCTCCGCGAGATCACGAAGCTCGCGAACGTGTTCGAGACGGTGCGCATCGACGGCGTCGACTTCCGCCGCCGCGCGGTGTCGGGCAAGGCGATCGTCTCGGCGCCCGACGAGCTCGCCGCGAAGGTCGACGAGCGGCTCGAGCGCGGCGAGACGGTGACCCGCGACGGCTTCCGCGACCTCGTCGAGCACCTCGCGAAGGTGCACCCCTCGCGCTACGTGAAGATGCTCGACGGCGTCGACGCGATCGCGCTCGACGACGTGCAGGAGCTCACCGACCAGTCGGAGGCGCTCCGCTTCGTCGCCTTCATCGACCGCGTCTACGACGCGCAGATCCCGATCATCGCCTCGGGCGCCTCGCTCGACACGATCTTCGGCGGCGGCATGATCGACGGCGGCTACCGCAAGAAGTACCTCCGCTCGGTGTCGCGGCTCATCGCCTCGACCGGCTCGGCCGACGGCGGCGACCCGTTCTGAGCCGGCCCGAAACGCGGCGGTAACCTTCCCGCGCCGACCGTAATCGGCGCGAAACGATCCCGGTACGGCGGTGTGACGCGCCCCGCCGACACTGGTTCCGAATCGCCCCGGCCCACCCGGCCGGACCCCTCCGGCCGACGGGGCGAGGAGGAGGAACCATGGATGCTGGCGGTACCGCCTGGCTGCTGATGTCGGCCGCACTCGTGCTGCTGATGACCCCGGGCCTGGCGCTCTTCTACGGCGGGCTCGTGCGCGAGCGCGGCGTCGTATCGATGATGATGATGTCGTTCGGCGCGCTCGCCCTCGTCGCGGTGCTCTGGGTGCTCTACGGCTGGAGCATGTCGAGCGTGCCGGGAGAGTCGTTCTTCGAGTTCGCGGGCGCCCCGCTCGCCGACCCGGCGATGGCCTCGCTCGCGCACGACGACGCCGGGATGATCGGGGCGGCCTACGGCGCGACCTTCGCGATCATCACCGTCGCGCTCATCTCGGGCGCGATCGCCGACCGCGCGCGCTTCGGCTCGTGGCTGCTGTTCGCGGGCCTGTTCGCGACGCTCGTCTACTTCCCGGTCGCGGCCTGGGTGTGGGGCGGCGGCTGGATCATGCAGCTCGGCGAGCGGCTCGGCTTCGCGGGCGTCGAGGTGATCGACTACGCCGGCGGCACCGCCGTGCACATCAACGCCGGCGCGGCGGCGCTCGCCCTCGCCCTGGTGCTCGGCCGCCGGCAGGGCTTCGGCCGCCGGCTCGCGGCGCCGCACTCGGTGCCGCTCGTGCTCATCGGCACGGCGCTGCTCTGGTTCGGCTGGTTCGGCTTCAACGTCGGCGCCGAGGGCACCGGCGACCTCACCGCCGGCATCCCGGGGCTCATCTTCATGAACACGATCGCGGCGCCGGCCGCGGGCATCCTCGGCTGGCTGCTGCTCGAGCGGCTGCGCGGCGGCAAGCCGACGGCGATCGGCGCGGCCTCGGGCGCGATCGCGGGCCTCGTCGGCATCACCCCGGCCTGCGCGAGCATCGCGCCCGACTGGGCGCTGCTGCTCGGCGCGGTGTGCGGACTCGCGGCGAACTGGGCGTGCGAGCTGAAGTGGCTCGCGAAGTACGACGACTCGCTCGACGTCGTCGGCATCCACCTCGTCGCCGGCCTCATCGGCTCGCTGTGGCCGGGCCTGTTCGCCTACGGCACGGGCCTGCTCACCGGCGGCGGCGCCGAGCAGCTGCTGCTGCAGCTCGTCGCCTCGGTCGCGGTGCTCGGCTACTCGTTCGGTATGAGCTGGGTGCTCGGCACGGCCATCCAGCGCACGATCGGCTTCCGGCTCACGAGCGAGGAGGAGGTCGCGGGCGTCGACGAGTCGGTGCACGGCGAGCGGGCCTACCGCCGCGAGGCCGACGCCGAGCTCGTCGCCTGACGCGAACGGCGCGGCCCGTCCCGGATGGGGCGGGCCACGCCGTCGTCGCGCGCGGGGGAGGGGCGGCTAGGAGCGGGCCTCCTCGGCCTCGCCGCTCACGTCGAGCGCCTCGCGGTTCACGCCGGTGATCATCGAGTAGGTCGCTCCCGCGATCACCGCGCCGATGATCGGGGCGAGCCAGAACGCCCACAGCTGGATGACGTAGTCGCCGCCCGCGAAGATCGCGGTCGCCGTCGAGCGGGCCGGGTTCACCGACGTGTTCGACACCGGGATCGAGATGAGGTGGATCAGCCACAGCGTGCCGCCGGCGGCCAGGCCGCCGAACCCGACCGGGAAGTTCAGGTGGGTGGTCGCGAGCACCACCATGATCAGCAGCGCCGTCAGCACGATCTCGACCAAGGCGACCGAGGCCAGGTTGAACCCGGTGGGCGAGCCCTCGGTGCCGAACCCGTTGGACGCGAAGCCGGCCGGCAGGTCGAAGTCGCTGAGCTTGAACGTGGCCCACAGGATGAGCCCGCCCACGATGCCGCCGAGGATCTGGGCCGCCCAGTAGACGAGCA
>JAAYAS010000303.1 GCA_012719255.1 Microbacteriaceae bacterium
CCGAGGGCGTCGTCGCCGAGCGCCTCGACTTCCAGGATGCCTTCGTCGCGCTCGTGCGCGGGGCGCCGACCGCGATCGCCGAGGAGGTCGCGGCATGAGCGCCTCGGCCCCCGCCCACGGCGACGCCCGCTCGCGCATCGACCCGATCATGCCGGTGCCGTTCGGGGTGCGGCTCGCCGCCGCCTGGCGGGTCGACCTGCGCGGGACGCTCGCCGGGGGACTCCTCGGGCTCGCGCTGGTCGGCCTCGGCATCGTGATCGCGGCGGCGGCGCTGCGCGCCACCGGCATCGGCCCGTTCGACATCCGCCTCAACGCCCTCGCCGAGTTCTGGCTCGTCATCGCGGCGATCGACGCGGTCGTCGTCAACGCCGACTCGGCCTCGGCCCGCCGCGAGACCGCGCTCGGCGGCTGGACCCGCCGCGCCCAGACCCGGATGCTGCTCGTGAAGACCGCGATCGTCGCCCTCGTGGGCGTGCTCGGCTACGGGCTGCTCGTGCTCGCGGCGCCGGGCATCAACGGACTGCTGCGCGAGGCGCTGGGCACCGCGGCGACCCTCGAACTCGGCGAGCCGCGGCTCGAGCCGCTCGCCCTCGTCGTCATCGGACTCGGCCTGCTCGCCGCCGGCTGCGCGCCGCGCCTGCTCACGATGCTGCGGCGCCGCGATCGACTCGCCCTGGTCGGCGGCGTCGTCGTGCTCGTCCTCCTGCAACTGCTGCTCGTCGACGCCTACACGGCCATCGCGCATCCCGGTGCGCTCGCCGGGCCCGCCGCCGATCAGCGCGCGGCGCTGCCGGTGACGGCCCTCGCCCTCGGGCTCTCGCTCGTCGTCGTCATCGGCACCTGCCTCGCCGCGCTGTGCGCGCCGATCGACCGGCGCCCCGATTGATCGGAGCCCCCGATGCCCGCACGGCGCGGCCGCCCGCCCACTACTTCACGCACCGACCCCCAGGAGGGAGCGCCATGACCCCCGCCACCCCCGCCACCCCCGGCCGCCGGCCGTCGGCCGGACCGCCGCACGCGGTGCCGCTCGCAGCACGGCTGCGCGCCGTCGTCGCCACCGACCTCGTCGACGGGGCCGTCGTGCTCGTCGCCGGCTTCGCGGCCCTGCTCGCGCTCTGGGCGATCACCGCCTGGCAGGCCCCGCCCGAACCGCTGCGGCTCGGCTCGCCCGCCGAAGCCTGGGCGCTCGCGGCGCTCGCGGCCGCGCTCATCGGCTGCGCCGACGCCGCCCCCGGCCGCCGCGAGGCGCTCCTCGGCGGCTGGACCCGCCGCGAGCAGCTGGAGGTGCTCGGGGTGAAGGCGCTCGTGCTCGTGGTCGTCGCGGCGATCGGCCACATCGCCGTGATCGCGGCCTCGCCCGCGATGCGGCGGTTGCTCCAGGACCGGTTCGGCGCACCGCTGCAGCTGCGCGACCCCGAACTCGGGCTCGCCGGAACCGCCGTGCTCGTGCTCGCCGTGCTGGTGATGTGCTGCGCCCCGCTCGCGCTGACGATGCTCTCTCGCCGGCACTGGCTGCTGGTCGTGCTCGCCGCACCCGCGCTCATCGCGCTCCAGCAGGCGGCGCTCCCCGCCTACGCCGCGGCGGTGCATCCGGAGGGCGCCGGCGGTGCGCCGGCGGCAGGAGCGGCGTGGCTCGCCCCGCTGCTGCTCACCGCGGCGATGTCGGCCGCGATCGTGGTCGGCACCGTCGTCGCCGCGCGCCGCGAACCGGTGCGGCGCTACCGCGAGTGAATCGAGGCGGGGCGGCCCGCGCGGCAGGTCACTGCGCGGCGGCCTCCCGCCGGCGGACGATCTCGGCGATCCACACCGGGGCGTAGGGCGAGGTGCAGTTCGGGGGAGTCGGATAGTCCTCGAGCACCCGGAGCCGCTCGCCGATCGCGATCGCGCGGGCGCGCAACTCGGGATGCTCGATGCCGATGGCGGCGAGCGTCTCGTTCATCGTCCACTGCAGGGGCTCCGGCGCCTCGGCCATCGAGGCCTCGATCGTGTCGAGCAGGCCCGGCAGATCGAGCCCCTCCGACTGCCGGCCGATGCGCACCGCGGTGAGCCGCCAGCCGGCTGCCGCCACGATCGGATCGGGGTCGTCGATCCAGCGCCGCCGCAGCGCCTCGGTGTGCGGCGACTTGCGGACGGCATGGCTCAGGAGCCAGTCGCGCACCTTCGGAGCCCGCGCCTCGCGGAGCATCCGATCGAGCTCGTCGGCGGAGAACTCCTTCGGCCGGCAGACGAGCAGCGCGAGCAGCCGAGCCGCCGTGACCTCGGTCGCCCACAGCTCGAGGGCGAGCGGATGCTGCGTCGTCAGCCGTTTCGCGATGGTGCGCAACGACGAGAGGTTCACGCCGTGGTCGTCGCCGCGCCGCTCGTTCACCGCCCGCATCCGCGGGTTCTCGAGGGCGGCCAGCTCGTCGAGGAGTTCGGCGACGGTCGCTGGGGCGGGGTCGGTGGCGCTCATGCGATCGAGCGTAGCGCCGGGGGGAGTCACGGCACCGGGCAGACGGATGCGGCCGACCCCGGGCTCGGGACCGGCCGCATCCGGGTGCGGTGCGCGTCGTGCGTCAGCCGCGGAACTCCTCGTCGCGCGACCAGCGGCGCAGTCGCAGGCGCTCCGACTCGCCGTCGCGCACGCCGACGTCGCGGAACTCCGCATCGCGGAGGTCGCGCTCGCGACCCTCGTAGTAGCGCTCGTCGTCCCGCAGCAGGTCGTTGCGGCGCTCGTCCTCGC
>JAAYAS010000304.1 GCA_012719255.1 Microbacteriaceae bacterium
GCCTGTGTACGCCGAGAGGTACTTGAAGCCCGCGGGGTCGGAGGCCGGCGAGGCGACGATGGTGGTGTACTCCATCGCGCCGGCGGCCTCGAGGGCGCCCTTCACCGAGGCGATGGTCGAGCCCTTCTGGCCGATCGCGACGTAGATGCAGCGCACCTGCTTCGTCGGGTCGCCCGACTCCCAGTTCGCCTTCTGGTTGATGATCGTGTCGATCGCGATCGCGGTCTTGCCGGTCTGGCGGTCGCCGATGATGAGCTGGCGCTGGCCGCGGCCGACGGGGATCATCGCGTCGATGGCCTTGATGCCGGTCTCCATCGGCTCGTGCACCGACTTGCGGTCCATGACACCGGGGGCCTGGAGCTCGAGCGCGCGGCGGCCGGTGATGCCGGTGATCTCGCCGAGGCCGTCGATCGGGGCGCCGAGCGGGTCGACGACGCGGCCGAGGTAGCCCTCGCCGACGGGCACCGAGAGCACCTCGCCGGTCCGGCTGACCTGCATGCCCTCGACGATGCCGGTGAACGGGCCGAGGACGATCGCACCGATCTGGTCCTCTTCGAGGTTCTGGGCGAGACCGAGCGTGCCGTCCTCGAAGCGGATGAGCTCGTTCGCCATGGTCGAGGGCAGGCCCTCGATGCGGGCGATGCCGTCCGCCGCGCTGATGACGGTGCCGACCTCGGTGGCCGACGCGCCCTGCGGGCGGTACGAGGTCGCGAAGTCGCTGAGCGCGTCGCGGATCTCGTCCGGATTGATCGTAAGTTCTGACATGTTCTTCCCTTGTCGTCGGGGACGTGCCCCGGAGTTCGTGTGCGCGGCGGCTAGGCGAGCTGCAGCCGGAGCTGCTTGAGGCGGGCGGCGGCGGTGTCGTCGATGAGCTCGTCGCCGAACTCGATGCGCAGACCCCCGATGACCGAGGGGTCGATCACCTGGTTCAGCGAGATCTCGCGGCCGAAGCGCGACGAGAGACCGGCCTTGAGGCGCTCGAGCTGGTCGGCGGGGAGCGGGCGGGCGACCGTCACCGTGGCGACCTGGCGGTCGGCCTGGTCGGCGACGAGCGCGCGCGCCCAGGTCACGAGCCGACGGATGCGTCGGCCGGCCGGGTGCTGCACGAGCGAGCGGAGGATGCGGAGCGCGTCGTCGCCGAGCCGCGAGCCGAAGAGGCGCTCGATGAGCGCGGTCTTCGCCTCGGGCGCGCCGAGGCGCGAGCTGAGCGAGAGCTCGAGCTCGCCGTTCGACGAGACGACCTCGAGGAACGAGTCGAGCTCGTCGCCGAGCCGCTCGTGCTCCCCGGTCGCCTGGGCGACCGAGCGGATCGCCGCTTCCTGCACGCCGAGCACGAGGTCCTCCTCGGACTCCCAGTTCTGCGTGGCCGCGGTCTCGATGACCCGGAGCGCGCCGCCCTGCACCCGCTCGCCGAACACGCGTCCGACGAGCGTCCGCTTCGCGGCGGCGTCGCCGCCGCGCTCCGCGAGGGCCGAGGCGAGCGCCTTCGAGCCCGCGAGGGCGGTGACGGCGTCGAACAGGTTGCGCGCCGAGTCGGCGTCGGCCGGCGTGAGGGCGTCGACCTCGCGCTTGACCGCGACGAGCGCGTGCTTGGAAGCGGTGCTCATCAGTTGGTCGTCCCTGCCTTCTGGTCGAGGTCGCGGAGGAAGCGGTCGACGTAGTCGCTCGAGCGGCGGTCGTCGGCGAGGTTCTCGCCGACCACGCCCGAGGCGAGGTCGATCGCGAGCGAGCCGACCTCCTGGCGCAGCGAGACGATGGCCGCCTGGCGCTCCGCCTCGATCTGGTCCTTCGCCGACTTCGTCATGCGGTCGAGCTCGTTCTGGGTCTCCTGCTTCTTCTCGGCCTTGATGGCCTCGCCCTCGGCACGCGCCTTCTCGCGGATCTCCGCGGCCTCGGTGCGGGCCTCGGCGAGCAGCTGCTCGTACTCGTGCTTGCGGGCGTCGGCCTCGGCCTGCACGGCCTCCGCCTGCTCGATGCCGCCTTCGATCTTGGCGGCGCGCTCCTCGAGCGCCTTGTTGAGCTTCGGAAGGACGAACTTCCAGAAGAAGAAGAAGAGCACCAGGAGCACGACGATCGACCAGACGATGTCGTACACCGCCGGGAGCAGGAGCTGCGGCTCCCATCCGAAGGTGGTCGACGTGTCGGCCAGCACTGCTGCGTCGTTGATCATGATGCGCATCGGGGAAGTGCCTTACGCGCCGAAGATGAAGGGCGTGGCGATGCCGATGAACGCGAGCACCTCGGCGAACGCGATGCCGAGGAACATCGTGGTCTGCAGGCGGCCGGCCATCTCGGGCTGGCGGGCCATGGCCTCGACGGTCTTGCCGGCGACGATACCGACGCCGATGCCGGGGCCGATGGCGGCGAGGCCGTAGCCGACGGTCGCGATGTTGCCCGAGATCTCGGCGAGCGTGGTGTTCTCCACAGGAGTTTCCTTCCGGTTGGGCGATCGGGCCGGGGTTGGCGCCGATCGTCGTTCAGGGGTTTGGGTATCGGTGGGTGGGGGTATCCGCCCGCCGTCGAGCGCTTAGTGCTCGTCGGCGACCGAAAGCTGGATGTAGCTCGTGGTGAGCAGGGCGAACACGTACGCCTGCAGCACCGAGACGAGCAGCTCGATGAGCGTCATGAGGAACGCGCCGGCGAGCGTGAGGACGCCCATGGCGCTCATCGCGCTCATCAGGCCGAAGAAGAACCAGGTCGCGCTGTAGCAGAGCACGAGCAGCAGGTGGCCGACCATGAGGTTGAGCATGAGTCGGAGGGCCAGCGAGAGCGGGCGGATGAGGAACGTGTTCACCAGCTCGATCGGCGTGAGCAGGATGTAGAGCGGCCACGGCACGCCCGAGGGGAACAGCGCGTTCTTGAAGAACTTCCAGCCGCCGACCTCGCGGATGCCCGCGACGATGAAGATCACGTAGGTCGTGAGGCCGAGCACGAGCGGCATGCCGAACAGGCCGTTCGCCGAGATGTTCAGGAACGGCGTCACCGTGGTGAGGTTCATGAACAGCACGCCGAAGAACACCGTGACGATGTACGGCAGGTACTTGCGGCCGATGCGCTCGCCGAGCATCTCGAAGACGATCCCGTCGCGCACGAAGCCGACGCCGAGCTCGACGAGCGACTGCAGCTTGCCCGGCACCGTCTTCGGCTTGCGCAGCGCGAGCCAGAACACGAGCATCAGGATCGCGACGGCGATGAGGCGGACGAGGATGACGCGGGTGATCTCGAAGGGCGTGCCCTCGAAGAAGATCGCCGGCGGGAAGAACTCCTCGTTGATGTTCGGCGCGTGGAAACCGCCGTCATCCGAGGCCGTGAACGCCTTGCCCGCGAGGACATTGAGGCCAGTCATCAGATTCAGGGCAGTCGTGAACAGAGCGGTCTCCTGTCGCTGGGCGCAGCGAAGCGGTCGTCGCGGCGCAGTCTGGTGCCTGTGACGCGAGCATCACGGTGTGCGTGGCGCGCCAACCTGGCAATCGTATCAATAAATCTCATGCTCTGAGGAATCGGCGAGGCGCGTTGGTGGATCGGTTCAGCGCGGCTCGTCGTCGCCGGGCAGCCGCGCCTCGCTGACGTAGCCGTGGCGCGAGCGGGCGACGACGATGACGTCGATCGCGAGCTGACCGAGCATCGCGAGCACCATGCACGACCAGAGCATCCAGTCGTGCGTGAAGTCGAGCTGCTTCACGAGCGCGAGCGCGCCGAGGAACACGAGGAACTTCAGGATCCAGGCGCCGAGGATCACCGCGACGAAGTAGATCGGATCGTAGCGGGCCGCGAGGATGATCGACAGTTCGGTGACGCCGGTGAACAGCAGAGTGAGCACCGCGGCGACCACCGCCGACCACAGTCCCGGCCAGCCCGCGACGAACCAGCCGACGACGCCGCCGACGACGGCGATCGCGACGGTGAGCACGAGCGACCACTTCAGCACCTCCCGCATGATCGGGACGCTGGTGGGCTGGTCGTGGGTCTGGCTCATCTCGGCTCCTGGATGGGGTCGGTCTCGGTCGGGGTCGGTTCGGCCGCGGCGTCGGGGCGGCGCGGGCGCGCGCCCGC
>JAAYAS010000034.1 GCA_012719255.1 Microbacteriaceae bacterium
CGCCGGCGAGCCCGCCCCGCGCGCCGAGCGCGAGGAGGCCGCCGAGGCGCCCGCCGACGAGCGGGCCGAGCAGCGCACCGAGAAGCAGGCCGACACGCAAGCCGGCAAGCAGGCCGGCGGGAGCGCCGAGAAGACGCTCACCCTCGACGACATCGTGCTGCCCCCGGCGCGCGACGACGAGGCCGGCGACGGCGACGCCGACGGCGACCGCCAGGCCGAGCAGCCCCAGGGCCGCAAGCGCAGCCGCAACCGCAACCGCGGCCGCGGCCAGGGCGGCCAGCAGGGCGGCCAGGGCGACGACCAGCAGCAGCGCGACGAGCAGCAGCGCCAGCAGCGCGACGACCAGCAGCGCCAGCAGCAGCAGTCGCGCCAGCGCGACCGCCGCCGCGACCGCCGCGACGACGTCGACCCCGAGATCGCCCCCGACGACGTGCTGCTGCCGATCGCCGGCATCCTCGACGTGCTCGACAACTACGCGTTCGTCCGCACCTCGGGCTACCTCGCCGGCGCGAACGACGTGTACGTCTCGCTCGGCCAGGTGAAGAAGTACGGCCTGCGCAAGGGCGACGCCATCGTCGGCGCCATCCGCCAGCCCCGCGAGGGCGAGCAGCAGTCGGGCCGCCAGAAGTACAACGCGCTCGCGAAGATCGACACCGTCAACGGCCAGGCGCCCGACGAGTCGACCGAGCGCCCCGAGTTCGACGAGCTCACCCCGCTCTACCCGGTGGAGCGCATCCGCCTCGAGACCCCGAACGGCCACGCCGCCCAGCGCATGGTCGACCTCTTCGCGCCCATCGGCAAGGGCACCCGCGGCCTCATCATCGCGCCGCCGAAGTCGGGCAAGTCGATCCTGCTCGAGCGCATCGCGAACGCGATCGCCCAGAACAGCCCCGACACCCACCTCATGCTCGTGCTCGTCGACGAGCGCCCCGAGGAGGTCACCCGCCTCGAGCGCACCATCCACGGCGAGGTCGTCGCCTCGACCTTCGACATGCCCGCCGAGAACCACACGACGATCGCCGAGCTCGCCATCGAGCGCGCGAAGCGCCTCGTCGAGCTCGGCCTCGACGTCGTCGTGCTGCTCGACTCGATCTCGCAGCTCTGCCGCGCCTACAACCTCACCGCCCCCGCCTCGGGCCGCATCATCGCCGGCGGCGTCGACGCCTCGGCGCTCTACCCGCCGAAGCGCTTCTTCGGCGCGGCCCGCAAGGTCGAGAACGGCGGCTCGCTGACGATCCTCGCCACCGCGATGGTCGAGACCGGCTCGCGCACCGACGAGGTCATCCTCGAGGAGTTCGCCGGCACCGGCAACATGGAGCTCCACCTCTCGCGCGAGATGGCCGACAAGCGCATCTTCCCGGCCCTCGACATCCAGCAGTCGTCGACGCTCCACGAGGAGCAGCTGCTCTCGCCCGACGAGCTCGAGGTCACCTGGTCGATCCGCCGCGCCCTCACCGGCGACGCGCAGCACGCGCTCGAGTCGGTGCTCGAGCGCATCTCGTCGACCTCGTCGAACGAGGAGTTCCACGCCTCGGTGCGCGCGAACCCGATCGCCCCGGCGGCGGCCCGATGAGCGAGCGCACCCCGAGCGAGTTCGCCGAATCGCTCGCGCAGCTGCGCGCCGAGCACGCCGACCTGCAGGAGCAGCTCGCCGACCCCGAGCTGCACTCGAACGCCGCGCGCGCGAAGAAGGTGAACCGGCGCTACGCCGAGCTCTCGCAGATCCTCGCCGCCGACGACCGGCTCGCGACGCTCCACGACGACCTCGACGCCGCCCGCGAGCTCGCGAAGGAGGACGACGCCTTCGCCGAGGAGGCCGAGGCGACCGCCGAGGCGCTGCAGGCGCAGCACGAGAAGCTGCGGCGCCTGCTCATCCCGCGCGACCCCGACGACGGCCGCGACGTCATCATGGAGATCAAGGGCGGCGAGGGCGGCGAGGAGTCGGCGCTGTTCGCCGCCGACCTCCTCCGCATGTACTCGCACTACGCCGAGTCGCGCGGCTGGAAGATCGAGCTGCTCGACAAGGCCGAGTCCGACCTCGGCGGCTACAAGTCGGTGCAGGTCGCGATCAAGTCGTCGTCGTCCGACCCCGCCGACGGCGTGTGGGCCTCGCTGAAGTACGAGGGCGGCGTGCACCGCGTGCAGCGCGTGCCGGCGACCGAGTCGCAGGGCCGCATCCACACGTCGACGACCGGCGTGCTCGTCTTCCCGGAGGTCGACGAGCCGGAAGAGGTCCAGATCGACCCGAAC
>JAAYAS010000305.1 GCA_012719255.1 Microbacteriaceae bacterium
GCCGGGGAGCCGCCGCCGAGGCCGCGCCGGCGTCGCCCGCCCCCGAGCGGTTCGCGGCCGAGCCGCTGCGGGCCGGGCTCGTCGAGCTGCGCGCGGGCGCGAGCCGGGTGCGCGTCGCGCCCGACGCCGGCATCGCCGAGTGGTCGGTCGACGAGGCGCCCGTGCTGCGCGGGCCCTACCCGTCGGCGGCGCCCTTCGCCTCGCTCGCCGCGCGCCGCACCGGCCTGTGGTGCACGCGGCTCGCCGACCGCGACCACCCCGACCAGGGCGTCGAGTGGGCCGACGACCGCGACGCGCTCGAGTACGCGGATGCGGCCACCGGCGCCGGGATCGCGCCCGGCGGCTGGACGCTCGCGCCCGGCGACGACGACGGCCTCGTCGTGCGCGCGGACGCCGGCGAGGGCCCGCGCGACGGCGCCGCGCCGGCCGCGCCCGTCGAGACCGCCATCCACTTCGTGCCCGACGCCGGCACCGCCGCCGAGATCGTCGTCGAGGTGCTCGGCCGCCGCTGGCGGCTCGACCCCGGCGGCGCCTGGCGCGGCGCGGTCGACGCGGCCGCCGTCGTGCTCCGCGACGGCCGCGCGCTCGTCGCCGAGCCCGTCGGCGAGCGCGCCGAGCTGTTCGTGCGCTCGACCGCCGCGGGCCCGCTCGTCACCGCTCTCGGCCGCGGGCCGCTCGAGCTGCGGCTGCGGGTCGTCGCCTCGCGCGCGCTCGCCGAGCGGGCGCTCGCCGGCCGGCGCGCCCGCGCGGGGGAGGGGGAGCGGTGACCCGGCGCATCCGATTCGTCGCCCCGAGCGCGTGGTCGATCGGCGAGCTCGCGAACGCGGTCGAGCTCGCCCAGCGGCTGCCCGAGGGCGTCGCGGCCGATTTCCTCGTCTCGTCGAAGCACCTCGACTACGCGCGCGCCGCCGGCGTCGACGCCCGAGTGCTGCCGCGCGGCCGCGCCGCCGCCGCGGCGGTGCGCGAGGCCGTCGCCGAGCCCGGCCTCGACGGCGTCGTGCTCGCCGACCACCACCTGCTCGGCCTCGAGCGCACCGGCCTCGCGCTCGACGACCTCCGCGGCGGCGCGCCGCTCGTCGCCCTCGACTCGCTCGCCTTCGGCGCCGGGCCGACGACACTCGAGCTCGCGGTGAGCCGCGGCAGCGACGACCCGATGCTGCGCCGGTTCTTCCCGCCCGTCGTCCAACTCGCCGCCGTGCCCGACGACGTGCCGCTGCTGCGCCCGGTGCCGGTCGCCGGCGGCGGCCGGGACGCGGGCGCCGGTCGCGCCGCCGCGCCCTTCGACCTCTACGGGCCCGAGGGCCCGCTGCGCGGCCGCGCCGTCGACCGCGAGGCGGTGCGCGCCCGCCTCGGCGTCGAGCCGGGCCGCGCCCTCGTCGTCATCGCGATGTCGAACTGGGCGAGCACCGCGATGACCCGCCCCGGGCTCGGCGGCCCGAACCCCGAGCGCGACGACTACCTGCGGCTGCGCTTCGAGTGGTGGCACGAGCTGCTGCGGCGGCTCGACCGGCCGGTCGCGCTCGTCGGCGTGAGCGCCGAGGCGTTCGAGGCCGAGCACGACGGCGCCCGCGCCGATGTGCGGACGATCGCCACCGGCTTCCTGCCGCTCGACCGCTTCACCGAGCTGCTCGCCGCCGCCGACCTCTACCTCACCGACAACCTCACTTCCGGCGCGATGGCCCGCGCCGCCCTCCTCGGCGCGCCCGTCGTCGCGCTCACCCGCGAGGGCCCCGCCGAGACCGACGACGCGTTCGCCCGCGACTGGCGCGCGCGGATGCGGGAGCGCTTCCCGCGCGCCGGCTTCGACTACCTCGTCAACCCCTTCGGCTGGATCGACGAGCTGCGCCCGCTCCTCGCCGACAACCCCTACCTCGCCGCCGTGCCCCGCATCCACGTCGACGACCTCGACGCGCAGCTGCGCGCCTGCCGCACCGCCCTCGACGACCCCGCCCGGCCCGCCCGCGACGCGCTCGACGCGCAGCGCGCGGCGCTCCCCGCCGGCCCGCCGACGCTGCTCGCCGCCCTCGGCACCGGCTGAGGCGCGCGCCCGCGACCCCGACCCTCCATCCCCACACCGCCAACGACCCCGAGAAACGGAACCACCATGCTCGACCTCAGCACCAGCTACGACGCCCTCCGCACCACCGCCGGCACCTACCGCCGGGGCGCCGCGATCGCCCGCATCGAGGGCGTCGACCGCGCGCGCCTCGCCACCCGCCTGCTCGCCAAGTCGATCGAGTTCGCCCCGGTCGACAGCTGCGTCGACTCGCTGCTGCTCGACGACGAGGGCGCCCCGCTCGGCCTCGCCCTCGCGCTGCTGCGCGACGACGTCATCGTGCTCGTCGTCGACGCCGACGAGGCCTGGTTCGCGCTCGCCGAGCGCGTCGCCGCCGACTTCGACGCCGAGGTCGTGCGCGACGAGCGCATCGCCGTCGCCGTCGAGGGCCCCCGCGCCTGGCAGGTCGTCGAGCCGCTCGTCACCGACCGCGGCATCGCCGACGTGCTGCTCGGCGAGGTGCTCGACGCCGAGCTCGACGGCGCGGCCGTGCTCCTCGCCCGCACCGGCACCACCGCCGAGTTCGGCTACCTCGTCGTCGGCGCCGAGCCGATCGCCGCGGCGCTCGCGGCGGCCGCCGCCGACGTCGACGGCGGCGAGATCGACCCGGCCGTGCTCGACCGCGTGCGCGTCGAGACGAACTACCCGGTGCTGCCCGCCCAGCTCGACGGCGCGAACCTGCTCGAGGCCGGCCTCGGCTGGTTCGCGACCCTCGGCCGCGAGGACGAGTTCGTCGGCGCCGCCGTCGCCGAGACCCCCGCCCCCGAGCGCCGCACCGTCGCCGCCGAGCTCGACGGCGACTGCCCGGCCGTCGGCGCCGAGGTGCGCGACGGCGACCGCGTGATCGGCCGCGTGCTCGTCGCCACCGAGCGCGCCGGCCGCGACGCCGGCCTCGCGCTGCTGCTGCTCGACGACCCCTACGGCGTGCCCGGCCTCGAGCTCGACGTCGACGGCGTCGCCGCCCGCACCCTCGCCCGCCCCACCGTGTCGCCCGCCTCGTGGGACGCGCAGATCGGCGTGAACTGATGCGCGTCGCGATCACCGGCTACGGCCTCACCACCGCCGCCGGCGCCACCGCCGACGAGTGCTGGGAGGCGTTCTGCGCGGCCCGCACCGGCATCGGCGAGAACACCATCGTGCCCCGCGAGGGCGTGATGAGCGACCGCGCCGGCCAGGTGCGCACCCTCGACGAGCCCGCCGAGCCCCGCCGCGACCGCGCCATCCGCCTCGGCGAACGCGCCCTCGCGGAGGCGCTCGAGCGCGCCGGCCTCGCCGACGGCGGCGACTGCCCGCCCGAGCGGCGCGGCTTCAGCCTCGGCACCTCGCTCGGCGGCGCCCGCGCCGGCGAGAAGTTCCACCGCGACTGGCTCCAGCAGGGCTACGACGCGACGAACCGCTTCGACCTCGTCGAGTACCCGCTGCACGCCACCGCCGACGCCCTCGCCGGCCGCTTCGGGCTGCACGGCCCCCGCACCGTGCACTCGAACGCGTGCGCGGCCGGCGCCGTCGCCGTCGCGAACGGCTACGAGTACCTCGCCGACGGGCTCGCCGACGTCGTCGTCGCCGGCGGCGTCGACCCGCTCGCCTGGCTCTCGTTCGGCGGCTTCTCGTCGCTCGGCGTGCTCTCGCTGATGAACTGCGCGCCCTACACCCGCAGCGAGGGCATCACCCTCGGCGAGGGCGCCGGCTTCGTCGTGCTCGAGCCCCTCGAGCGGGCCCTCGAGCGCGGCGCGGTCGTGCACGCCGAGCTGCTCGGCTACGGCCTCACCGCAGACGCCTACCACCCCACCGCCCCCGACCCGCGCGGCCGCGGCGCCCTCAAGGCGATGGACCTCGCGCTCGGCATGGCCGGCATCGACCGCAGCCGCATCGACTACGTCAACGGCCACGGCACCGGCACCCCCGCGAACGACACCGGCGAGATGAAGACGGTGCGCGTGCTCGGCGACGGCCGCGTGCCGATGAGCTCGACGAAGTCGATGACCGGCCACACGCTCGGCGCCGCCGGCGCCGTCGAGGCGGTCGTGTCGGTGATGACGCTCGAGCACCAGCGGCTCCACCCGACCTTCGTGCCCGCCGACGACGAGGCCCGCACGGCGCTCGCCGCGGTGCAGGAGGCCGGCGAGGTCGACATCGTCGCCGACGAGGCGCGCGACGCCGAGGTGGCGACGGTGCTGTCGAACTCGTTCGCGTTCGGCGGCAACAACGCCTCGCTCGTGTTCGGCGCCCACCGCGCCGGCGAGCGGCCCGCATCCGAGCCGGTCGCGGCGCCGCTGCCGGCCGAGGCGGTCGAGGTCGTCGGCATCGCGGCGCTCGCGGGCGCCGCGGCCGACGCCGACGAGCTGCGCGCCGCGTTCGCGCAGGGCGAGCCGCTCGTGCGCGACGAGCTCGAGTTCGCGCCCGGCCGCATCCACCCGATCGGCCGCGCCGACGACAAGGCGCTCAGCCGCGGCCTCAACCCGCGGGCGCTGCGCCGCCTCGACCGGCTCAGCACGCTCGCGGTGCAGGCCGTGCACCAGGCGATCGCCGAGGTCGGCATCTCGAAGACCGAGCTCGCCGACACCGGGCTCGTGTTCGCGACGTCGACGGGGCCGCTGTCGACGGTCGAGGAGTTCCAGCGCGGGCTCATCGTCGACGGCGAGGGCGACAGCAAGCTGTTCCCGAACACCGTGATGAATGCCGCCGGCGGCCACATCGCGATGACCTTCGGGATGCGCGGGCCGACGGCGACGATCTGCGCCGGCGCGACGAGCGGCGTGTCGGCGCTGCACCTCGGCCGGCAGCTCGTGCGCAACGGCGCCTGCCGCCGGGTGATCGTCGTCGCCGCCGACGAGGCGAACGCGGCGCTGCTCGCCGGCTACGGCGGGTTCCCGGGCTACCTCGCGACCGGCCCGGTCGCGCCGAACCGCGGCAGCGGCGTGGCGTTCTCGGAGGCGGCCGTCGCGGTCGTGCTCGAGGCGCGCGACGAGGATGCGGCGGCGCCGGCCGACGAGGACGGCGCGGCCGCACGGCTGGTGCGCGTCGCCGGCATGGGCCTCACCGGCGACGGCCCGGGCGCCGGTCGCATGGGCCGCACCGCGACCGCGTGGCGGCGCTCGTTCGAGCAGGCGCTCGAGCGCGCCGGCATCGGCGCGGAGCGGATCGACGCGGTCGTCACCGCCGCCTGCGGCCACGAGCCGATCGACCGCCTCGAGCGGGCCGC
>JAAYAS010000035.1 GCA_012719255.1 Microbacteriaceae bacterium
GAGGACGTCCGCATCGTCGCGTTCGACGCGGCCACGCGCATCCAGGTCGCCGAGGCCCTCGGCTGACGGCCGAGCGGAGCCCCGTCCACCAGCCCCGGCTACCAGCGCGGCGCGCCCGGGTCGACGATCGGCGCGGCGAGCGCGTCCGGATGCCCGGCGATCGCGTCGCGGGCGAGCGTGCGCTCGAGCGCGGCCGTGTCGGCGTAGATCGACACCCGCGTCACCCGGCCCCAGCGCAGCTCCATGACGTTGACCCCGCCGGCCGAGGTCACGACGCCGTCGACGCCGCTGTTCGTCTCGACCCACTCCGCGACGGCGAGCGCCGCCCACGGCGGACCCGCGACGCGCAGCCGCCTGATGTCGAACGAGATGCCGGGCAGCAGCGACAGCAGCCGCTCGTACCAGGCGGTGATCGACGCGCGGGTGCGGCGCGTGCCGGCGAGGGCGTGATCGCCGACGAAGGTGTGCACGCAGTCGTCGGCGAGGCGCGAGGTGATCGCGGTGATGTCGCCGGTGCCGAGCCCGGCGAAGGCCCGGCGCAGCACCCGACCGGCGATGAACGCGTGCACGGCTCCCCCTCGTGATCCGCGGCGGTCGATCCGGCGACCGCGCAATCAATGCTCCAGTATGGACCATTTGCAATGAGCCCGCCGAAAGCGGAGGAAAATCCTCCCGCGGAATACTGCTCCGGGGTGAACGCGCGCCAGAGGTATTCATGGAACAATCGGCTACCGACCATCGGAATGCACGGTCCAGCATTGCACGTCGATCCGGCGCTACGCGCCCGAGAGCTCCATCGCACTCCGATTCGCCCGCCAAGTCACGTCTCAGAAGAAATCACTGCGGAACCACATGTCTCCTTCCTCCAAGCTCGGTGCGGCGTCGCACCTCATCCTCGGCCTCCTCGCGCTCGAGGGCCCTCGCACCTCGTACGAGCTCAACGATGTGATCGACGAGTCGGTCGGCAACTTCTGGAACATCCCCCGATCCCAGCTCTACGCCGCGCCCCGCCGCCTCGCCGAGCTCGGCCTCGTCACCGAGGAGCAGGAGGAGACCGGCCGCCGCCGCCGCACCTTCACCATCACCGAGGAGGGCCAGCAGGCGGTGCGCGACTGGATCGAGTCGCCGTCGACGATGCCCGAGCTGCGCGACTCGGCGCTGCTGCGCCTGTTCTTCGCCGACCTCGTCGACCCGGCGGCGATGCAGCGCCTCGCCGCCGACCAGACCGAGCTGCACCAGCGCCGCCTCGACCACTACCTCGAGCTCACCGAGGCCGGCCGCACCGAGGAGTTCTGGGGCGCGTCGCTGGTGCTCCGGATGGGCGTGCACCACGAGCGCGCGCACGTCGCGTTCTGGACCGAGCTCGGCGAGCGCCTCGAGGCCGAGGCCGCCGGCGAGCAGCCCGCCGAGCCGACCGGCACCCCGCCGACCGGCGCCGAGAACGAGCGATGAGCGGGGCCGGCACCACCGCATCCCGCATCGCCGCGCGCTACCGCAGCGGCGCCCACGACGGCCCCGAGCCCGCCTCGTCGCCGGTGATCGACCTCGCCCTGCAGCACCGCTCGGTGCGCGAGTTCCTGCCGACCCCCGTCGCCGACGGCGAGCTCGAGAGCATCGTCGCCGCCGCGCAATCGGCCTCGCAGTCGTCGAACCTGCAGGTGTGGAGCATCGTCGCCGTGCGCGACCGCGACCGCCTGCAGCGCCTCTCGGCGACGATCGGCGGGCGCCCCTACGTCGCGAACGCCCCGCTCTTCCTCGCCTTCGTCGCCGACTTCCACCGGGCCGCCGCGCTCGCGCGGGCGCACGGCGCCGAGGTCGGCACGACCGGCTGCATCGAGAACACGCTCGTCGCGTTCGCCGATGCGGGCATCGCCGCGCAGAACGCGCTGCTCGCGGCCGAGTCGCTCGGCCTCGGCGGCGTGTTCGTCGGCTCGCTGCGCAACGACATCCCCGGCGTCGTCGCCGAGCTCGGGCTGCCCCGCTACGTGTTCCCGATCTTCGGCCTCTCGATCGGCCGGCCCGACCCCGCCGAGAACGCGGGCGTGAAACCGCGGCTGCCGATGGCGGCCGTGCTCCACCACGAGCAGTACGACCCGGAGGCCTGGCGCGCGCCGGTCGCCGAGTACGAGGAGCGCCTCGCCGACTACTTCGCCGAGCACGGCAAGGACGACTACAGCTGGACGCGCACCATCGTGACGCGCATCGGCTCGGTCGCGGGCCTGCACGGCCGCGAGGTCATGCGCGAGCGGCTCCGCGAGCAGGGGCTCGACTCCGACTGACCGGCTCGACTCCGACCGACCGGCGCGAGCCGCCGCATCCCGGCGGCCGCCCGGCGCGGGCTCAGCTGCAGGAGCACTCGCCCGAGTACGACTTCTCCTCGAAGCAGTCCATGCAGATCTCGCGCTCGCGCTCGACCGGCTTCGGCGCGGCGGCCGCGGCCCCGCCGGCGGCCGCGCGGCGCGGACTCGCGACCCGGTCGCCGCCGGCGACGCGGCTGCCGGCCGACTCGCGGCCGCGCTGGCCGACCGGGTGCGTGACGCCCCAGAGGCCGGCGCCGCGGTCGCTCTCCCAGATGTCGGCGTCGGCGACGGTGAGCTTCAGCTCCGACTCGGTCCGGAAGCCGGTGGCGTAGCCGACGTGGATCTGGATGGCCGGTCCGCCGTCGCGGCGGATCACCTTGATGTAGCCGCTGCGGCCGTAGTAGCCGATCGGGTCGACGAGGCCGAGGTACTGCTCGACGAACGCGCGGTTCTCGGCCGGCATGCGGAATTCGGTGAGCGCTTCGTCGAGCGAGGCGAAGCGGCGGTTCGTGCCGTCGGCGGCCATGTCGGGTCCTTCGGTCGAGGGGGCGCGGCGGGTGCGCCGCGCGGACCCCTCAGCCTACCGGGGCGCGCTCAGGGCGCGTGGCGGTCGAGGAACTCGAGCACGGCGACGCGGTCGACGCCGGTGAACTCGCCCGAGGGCATCGCGGCGAGCAGCGACGCGTGCAGCCGCGCGCTCGGCCAGGCGGTGCCCTGCCAGCGCTCGGCGAGCTCGGCGTCGGGCTCGCGGCAGCAGGCCGGATCGGGGCAGCTCGAGCGCATCCGCCGCGTCGTCTCGCGGCCGCGGAACCACTTCGCGCCGTCGAAGCGGGTGCCCACCGAGATCGAGAACTCGCCGCTCGGCCCCGACTCGATGCGCGAGGTGCACCAGTACGTGCCGCCGGGCTTGTCGGTGTACTGGTAGAACGGGCTGAGCCGGTCCTCGGTGCGGAACACCTGCCGGGCGCTCCACCAGCGGCAGACGATCTGCCCCTCGACCGCGCCGAGCGCATCGGTCGGGAACTGCACGTCGTCGTTCTGGTAGGCCTTGAGGATCGCCCCGCTCGAGTGCGTCTTGAGGAAGTGCACCGGGATGCCGAGATGCTCGGTCGCGAGGTTGCTGAACCGGTGCGCGGCCGACTCGTAGCTCACCGCGA
Source organism: Microbacteriaceae bacterium (assembly GCA_012719255.1). Taxonomy (GTDB): domain Bacteria; phylum Actinomycetota; class Actinomycetes; order Actinomycetales; family Microbacteriaceae; genus Gulosibacter. The sequence continues at coordinate 3,458 of JAAYAS010000035.1, forward strand.
ACTCGTCGCGGAGGTCCTCGACCGACAGCTCGTGCCGCGACTTCGCCTCGGCGAGGAACTCGACCGCCGCGGCCTCGGGGATGAGCACGGCGCCGGCGAGGTAGTTCGTCTCGACCCGCTGCCGGAGGAGCTCGCCGTAGTCGGCCGGCTCGGGCAGCCCGAGCACGTGCGCCGCGATCGCCTGCAGCACCGGCGTGCGCGAGTCGGCGCCGCTGCGGCCGAGCGGCAGGTAGATGCGCATGTGCTCGGAGTCGGTGATCGTGCGGGTCGAGTGCGGCAGATCGGGCACCGAGTGGAGCGTGAACCCGAGCTTCGCGGCGAGCTCGGCGACGCGGCGCTGCGAGAGCGGGCCGCCGGTGTGGTCGACGAGCGCGAGCAGCTCGCGGGCGCGGGCCTCGAGCTCGGCGTAGTAGTTGCCGGCGCGCGACTGCTCGGCCCGCAGCTCGCCGTTGACGCGGCGCGCCTCCTCGGGAGTCGCGGCGCGCTGCTCGTGCAGCCGCAGCAGCTCGGCGTGCAGCGCGAGGATCGTCGCGATCGCGTCGTCGCCGAGCGACTTCCGCACCGGCAGCTCGGGCAGCTGCAGGCTGCGGTAGAGCGCGCCGCGCTGCGCCTTCTCGAGCGCGATCTCGAGCGCATCCCGCTTCGAGGGCGCCTCGGGGCGCAGCAGCTCGGCGGGCGCCACCCCGAGGATGCGGGCGATGCGCTCGAGCTCGCCGAGCTTCAGCTCGCGCTTGCCGTTCTCGATCACCGACACCTGCGAGGGCGCGCGCTCGAGGCGCGTCGCGAGGTCGTGCAGCGACCAGCCGCGGGCGAGTCGCTGCGCGCGGATGCGCTTGCCGATGATCAGGGGGTCGAACACGCTTCCATCGTGCTCGCGCGTCACTCCGTTGTGCACCATCGCAGAAGCATGACGCAGCGCGATTCTTCTCGCAAGCAGAAATCCTCGCGGATTTCTGCGCCGGAAACCCCGCCGCCGGGGTTGCGGAGGGCCCAACGTGGTGGTCATCACCCGCTCGACGACGAGCGGACGACCACCCCGACGAAGGAGTCCCGACATGACCGCGCAGCCCGCCCAGCCCGCCCGCCCCGGCGACCAGACCGCCACCGCCGCCGAGCTCGAGCACGAGTGGCGCACCGATCCGCGCTGGGAGGGCGTGCGCCGCGACTACTCGGGCGCCGACGTCGTCTCGCTGCGCGGCCCGGTGCAGGAGGAGCGCACGCTCGCCCGCCGCGGCGCCGAGCGGCTCTGGGAGCTCATCCAGCGCAACACCGAGGACCCGCGCGAGTGGGTGCGGGCCCTCGGCGCGCTCACCGGCAACCAGGCCGTGCAGCAGGTGCGCGCCGGCCTGCAGGCGATCTACCTCTCGGGCTGGCAGGTCGCCGCCGACGCGAACCTCGCCGGCAAGACCTACCCCGACCAGAGCCTCTACCCCGCGAACTCGGTGCCGGCGGTGGTGCGCCGCATCAACAACGCGCTGCAGCGCGCCGCGCAGATCGAGTTCGCCGAGACCGGCAGCAGCTCGCGCGAGTGGCTCGCGCCCATCGTCGCCGACGCCGAGGCCGGGTTCGGCGGCCCGCTCAACGCCTACGAGCTCATGCTCGGGATGATCGAGGCGGGTGCTGCGGGCGTGCACTGGGAGGACCAGCTCGCGAGCGAGAAGAAGTGCGGCCACATGGGCGGCAAGGTGCTCGTCCCCACC
>JAAYAS010000306.1 GCA_012719255.1 Microbacteriaceae bacterium
GGAAGCGGCCCTGCTTGCTGCGCTTGATCGGCTTCTGACCGGTGATGACCATGAGCGGCATACCGCCGAGCTGCGCGTACGCGACACCCGTGACGAGGTTCGTCGCGCCCGGGCCGAGGGTCGACAGCGCGACGCCGACCCGGCCGGTGAGCCGACCGTACGTCGCGGCCATGAAGACCGCCGCCTGCTCGTGCCGCGTCGTGACGAGCTCGATCGACGAGCCGCGCACCGCCTCGACGAAGGCGAGATTCTCCTCGCCGGGCACGCCGAAGATGTATCGGACGCCCGAGGCCTCGAGTGACTTCACAAACAGTTCGCTGGCCTTCATCAGGCTCCTTCAGGAATCGGCACCCGCACCACCGTAGCGGGCGCGATGGCAGGCACTGTCGCGCCCGGCAGGCGGATCGACGTCAATAGTGCCTGCACTGGGCGATTTCGCCTGCATTCGCACGCGCGCGGGTCGCGAACCCGGCATGCATGGCATCCACCAGGAGCTGCAGGGGGCAGGCAGGGAGGAATGCGGGACTACAGCCCGCCGGTCAGCGCCGCCACCGCGATGCCCCCGCCCGCGCCGACGAGCACGACCGCCCACGACGGCACCCGCAGCGCGACGAGCAGCACGAAGCACAGCACGCCGAGCCCGAACTGCGCGGGTCCCGTGATCCCGCTGACGAAGACGGGGTCGTAGAGCGCGGCGGCGAGGAGGCCGACGACGGCGGCGTTCGCGCCGTGCATGGCCGCGCGGACGAGCCGCCCGCCACGCAGCCGCTCCCAGCGCGGCAGCACGGCGACGAGCAGCAGGAAGCCGGGGAGGAAGATCGCGACGAGGGCGACGGCCGCGCCGGCGAGCCCGGTCGGCTCGACGCTGAGCACCGCGCCGAGGTACGCCGCGAAGGTGAAGAGCGGCCCTGGCACCGCCTGCGCCGCGCCGTACCCGGTGAGGAACTCGTCCGCCGTCACCCAGCCCCGGCCGACGACCTCCGTCTCGAGCAGCGGCAGCACGACGTGCCCGCCGCCGAAGACGAGCGCGCCGGCCCGGTAGAAGCCGTCGATCACGGCGACAGGACCGCCCGCGCCGAGCGCGACCGCGAGCGGCAGGCCCACGAGCAGTAGGACGAATGCGGCGAGCGCGACCCAGCCGGCCCACGGCTGCACCGCGACACCGGTGAGCTGCGTGCCGGGGGCGGGCGTCGCATTCGTCCCATCCATGCCGGGCGCCGACGCGGAGCCGGCCGCACCAGACGCAGCCGCACCCGGCCCGACCCCCCGGCACAGCCACAGCCCGAGCCCCGCCCCGAGCACGATCGCGGCGACCTGCCCGAGCGTCCCGCCGATGACGAGCACGACGAGCACGGCGCCGACAGCGATCGCCGCCCGCCGCGCATCGGGGGTCAGATTTCGCGCCATGCCGAGCACCGCCTGCGCGACGATCGCGACCGCGACGACCTTGAGCCCGCCGAGCACCGCGACGGCGATCGGCGACTCGAGCAGCTGCGCACCGAGCGCGACGGCGACAAGGATGATCGCCGACGGCAGGGTGAAGGCGAGGAATGCGGCGATCGCCCCGAGCAGCCCCGCCCGCCGCCAGCCGAGCGCGAAGCCGACCTGGCTCGACGCCGGCCCCGGCAGGAACTGGCACAGCGCGACGAGATCCGCGTATGCCTCATCGGTCAGCCACCGGCGGCGCGCCACGAATTCGTCGCGGAAGTAGCCGAGGTGCGCGATCGGCCCGCCGAACGACGTGACGCCGAGTCGCAGGAATGCGAGGAACACCTCGCCGGAGCGCCGCACCATCACGGCGGTGATCCTAGGCGGTCAAGGTGTTGCGCTGGGGGACCGGTCGGCGACGCGGCGCGCATCGCCTCGGTCGCCCGATCGGTGGCTGCTGCTGCGACGCCGAGCCGGTCACGGGTCGACCGGCGTCGGCTTCGATCCCGCGGGCATCTCCCGCACGGTCGCGGTCGATGCGCGGGCCCGCAGCACCATGGTGAGGACGAATGCGGCGGTCGACAGCGTGGCCGACACCAGCAGTCCGGTGGGGCCGCCGACGCTGAATAGGACGGCGGCGACGAGCGCGA
>JAAYAS010000036.1 GCA_012719255.1 Microbacteriaceae bacterium
CGCGGCGGTCGGTCTCGCGGGTCAGGGCCACAAGCATCCTTGGGAGATGTACGGCGGCATGCAGCAGCGCGTCGCGATCGCGCGAGCGCTCGCGTATCAGGCCCGCATTCTGCTCATGGACGAGCCGTTCGCCTCCGTCGATGCCCAGACCCGGTTCGACCTCGAGGACCTCGTCATCGACCTGCACGCCAACCTCGGCGTGACGATCCTGCTCGTCACGCACGACATCGACGAGGCCCTCTACCTCGCCGACCGCGTCGTCGTGATCGCGGAGAAGCCCGCGACCGTCGTCGACGTCATCGAGACGGGCTTCGGCCAGCAGCGCGACCAGGTCGAGACGAAGGCCGATCCGCGATTCGCCGAGGCGCGGGCCCGGATCCTGCACCGACTCCGGACCAACTGAATCAACACCACCAAGAAAGGCTCAACCACATGACTGTGTCCCTTCGCCGCCGCGCCACCCAGGTGGTTGCGGCCCTCGGCGCGGCCGCGCTGCTCGCGGCCTGCACCCCGAGCGCCGAGCCCAGCACCGACCCGACCGGCGCGCCGGCCGGGGAGCTCACCCCGCTGCGCATCATCGTCGCGCCCATCCAGTACGAGCCCGCGTACCTCGCGCTGCAGGAGGGCTACTTCGAGGAGGCCGGTCTCGCGGTCGAGATCCTTCCGGGTGCCGACGGCGCGGCGAACGCCGCCCGCGTGCTCGGCGGCGACGCCGACATGACCGTGAGCTCGTGGACGGCGATGGTCAGCTCCACGGCGACCGGTGTCGACCTCAAGGTCGTCATGGGCAACGGCGTGATCGGCGATCAGTCCACCTCCGGCGTGCTCGTCCAGGCCGATAGCGACATCAAGACGGTCGCGGACCTCGAGGGCCTCACGGTCGCGATCCAGAGCCCCGGCACCGGCACCGACATCCCGCTGCTCGTCGCCGCGGATGAGGCGGGCATCGACCCCGCATCGATCTCGCTCGCGAACATCCCGTACTCGGGCATGCAGACTGCCCTCGAGGAGGGGCAGGTCGACGCGGCCTTCCCGTCGTCGCAGTTCTACTTCCAGATGCTCGACGCCGGGTTCCGTGAGATCGCGTCCCCCTCGAGCAAGTACATGGCCGGGCAGCCGGCGACGCTGTGGGCGGCCGGTGGCCAGTGGCTTGAGGCGAATGCGGAGACTGCGGCGGCCTTCGTCGCGGCGATGACCCGCGCCATGGAGTTCTACACCGCGAACCCGGATGCCGCGCGCGCGGTCGCGGCGGAGATCACCGGAGTGCCGATCGGGGAAGTGCCCACGAACCTCCCGATCATGGAGCCGGAGATTCAGGTGGGGCCCTCGGGTGACATGATCGGCTACCTCGAGCGGTTCGGCGTGGTGGAGAATCCGCTGACGCTCGACGAGATCCTCTGGGTCGACGCGCCGCGTCGCTGACCCGCGACCGCAGTGACCGAGAAGGAGCACGGAATGTCTGCTGACCGACAGGTGATCACTCAGACCGCAGTCGACCCCGCGAAGGTCGTCGGCAAGCCGGCTCCGCCGCCGCTGCGCCACGAGGTGGTCGCGCTCGAGGACATGATCCTCGAGCGCGACGCCTCGGTCGTCCTCCGCGACGGCACGCGCATCTACGTCGACATCTACCGGCCCTCCGTTGACGCGCGCGACCTCCCCGTGCTCCTCGCCTGGGGCCCGTACGGCAAGCACTGGGTCACGAGCCGGACCTTCACGGGTTCCGAGGTCGACCCGGCCTGGATCTCGGAGTACACCGGGTTCGAGGCGCCCGACGCGGCCTACTGGTGCCGCCACGGATACGCGTTGGCCATCGCCGACCCGCGTGGACTGTGGCACAGCGAGGGCGACTTCCCGCACAACGGCCCGCAGGAGCGCGAGGACCTCTACGACACGATCGAGTGGCTCGGCACCCGCGAGTGGTCGAACGGCAGCGTCGGGATGCTCGGCGTCTCCTACCTCGCCGGCAGTCAGTACCAGGCCGCGGTCATGCGGCCGCCGTCGCTCAAGGCGATCAGCCCCTGGGAGTGTTTCGGCGACTGGTACCGCGAGTTCGCCACGCACGGCGGCATCCCCGAGACCGGCTTCCGCCCCCGCGTCACGACGAACATCTCGTACGGGCACGGCCAGACGGAGAACACCGCGGCGAACATGGTCGCGCACCCGCTCAACGACTGGTACTACGCGGACAAGTACGGCCGGTTCGAGGACATCGAGATCCCCGCGTACATCGTCGCGTCGTGGAGCGACCACGGGCTGCACTCGCGCGGCACGCTGGACTTCTTCCGCCAGATCAGCTCCGAGCACAAGTGGCTCGAGGTCCACGGCCAGAAGAAGTGGTCGTACTTCTACCACCCCGACAGTGTCGAGCGGCAGCGCATATTCTTTGACACCTTCCTCAAGGGCGAGGAGCGCGGGATCGAGTCCTGGCCACGCGTCCAGGTCGAGGTGCGCGACACCACCAACCCGGCCGACTCGACCTGGCGGGAGCTGCCCGCTTGGCCGCTGCCGGAGCGCGCCCGCGCGCTGCACCTCGACGTCGAGGCCGGCCAGCTGCTCGACGTGGCGCCGACGAGCGCGGCGAGCACGACCTTCGACCCGATCACGGGGTCGCTCGACCTCACGTACACGTTCACCGAGGACTCCGAGCTCATCGGGCCGATGGCGCTGCGGCTCTGGCTCAGCGCGGATGCCGCCCAGGACGCCGATGTGTTCGTCATCGTGCAGAAGCGCGACGCCGCGGGCCAGACCGTCCGCTTCCCCTTCAACGCGCTCTTCCACGACGGCCCCGTCGCGCTCGGCTGGCTGCGCGCGAGCCACCGCGCGCTTGATGCGGCGAGGTCGACCGAGCTCGTCCCCTTCCACCCACACGACGCCGAGGCGCCGCTCGTCCCGGGCACCCCGGTGGAGCTCGACATCGAGATCTGGGCGTCCGGGACCGTCTTCCACGCCGGCGAGCAGCTGGTGCTCACCCTGCAGGGTCGCGACTACATCAAGCGCGCCCCGGCCGAGGGTGTCCCGCCGCTCCAGATCCTCCACGAGGACCTCCGCAACGAGGGCACGTGGACGGTCTACAGCGGCCCAGACCACCCGTCGGCGCTGCTCGTCCCCGGCGCCTGACACCCGGGCCCCCCCGGCGCAGTACCGGGGGCGGCCTGCGTCGCTGGTTGCAGGCGTTGTCGCCTTCTGCAGGCAGTTTGGGCCGCAAGCCACCTGCAGAAGGCGACAATGCCTGCTCCCGCAACTTATCCACAGGCCTTGTGATCCAGCCCGTATCCACAGGTCCCGGACCCCTTCGCGCCGCTGGTGGCACGCTCGTGGCGTGGACCTTGAGCAGTGGCTGAATGCGCGGGGCGGCATCGCACCGCGGGTCGCCGCGCGCGACGCAGGCTTCGGCGAGCGCGCCCTGCGCGCATTCACCCTGCGACGAGGCTGGCTCGCGACCGACCGGGCCGACCCGCAGCTGCGCGTCGCGGCCGAGCTAGGGGCCCGCCTCGCGTGTGTGTCCGCGGCGCAGCACCGAGGGATTGCCCTGCTCACGGCGCCGACGCGCCTCCAGCTTGCGGTGCCGAGGACCGCCAGGATCCGGCGGGACCCCGAGCGCAGATTCCACACGAGCGCCCCCCTTGCGAGGTCGCGTGAGCTCCTCGTCGAGTCCGTGCCCGACATGCTCGAGCACGTCGCGGGCTGCCTGCCGGCGCCGGCGGCCTTCGCCGTGTGGGAGTCGGCACTGCGCACCGGCCGGATCGGCCGACACGAGCTCGGGCGGATCCCCTGGCGACACGTCGCGAGTCGGCGCCTCGCAGCCCGTGCCAGCGCGAAGTCCGACTCACTGCTCGAGTCGTTGCTGGCCTGGGAGCTGCACGAGCTCGGCCTCGGCTTCGAGCAGCAGGTGCGGCTCGCGGGCCACCGGGTCGACTTCCTCGTGGAGGGCAGGCTCGTGGTGCAGACGGACGGCTGGGCCTTCCACGGCGGCGCGGCGCAGCGCCGCGAGGATCTCGAGCACGACGCGCGTCTCATGCTCGACGGCGTCCCCGTGCTGCGGCGCGACTACGTGCAGATCGTGCACGAGTTGCCCGCGACGGTGGAGCTCCTGCTGCGGCGGCTGGCAATGCGGTGATGGCGACCCCGCGCATTCATCCAGTCTCGCGCGCGTGAGCGCAGGCATTGTCGCCTTCTGCAGGCACTTTCGTCGGCAAACCGCCTGCGCAGCGCGACAATGCCTGCATTCGCCGCGGGCGGGGCGGGGCGGTCGGGGTGGATCGGGAGGGACTCGCCTACTCCGCCCGGACGTGCTTCGGGAGGCGCACGAAGAGCAGCATGACGAGGCCGATGAGGAGCACGAGTCCGATGCCGAGCACGCCGTACACGATGCCGCCGAACCACGCGAGGAAGAGCGACCACGCCAGCGGCGACAGGAAGCTCGCGACGCGGCCCGTCGTCGCGTAGAGCCCGAAGATCTCGCCCTGCATCGACAGCGGGGTGACCCGGGTGAGCAGGCTGCGGCTCGCGGCCTGGGCCGGGCCGACGAATGCGCTGAGCACGAGCCCGCAGATCCAGAAGACGATGGTCCCGAAGTCGCGGAGCAGGAAGACGGCGAGCGCCATCGCGACGAGGCCGAAGAGCATGGCGACGATGAGCCGCTTCGGGCCGATCCAGTCGTCGACGCGGCCG
>JAAYAS010000307.1 GCA_012719255.1 Microbacteriaceae bacterium
CATGTAGCGGCCCTGCTCGCCGAGGCCGAGCGCCTCGACCATCGCGATGGTGTCCTCGAGGTCGGTGTAGAGCTTTTCGTTGATCTCGGCCATCACGCCGTCCTCCTCGCCGCCGACGACGCCGACCTCGATCTCGAGGATCTGGCCGTTGTTCTTCAGGCGGGGGAGGAGCTCCTTCGCGATCTCGAGGTTCTCGGGCAGGGTGACCGCCGAGCCGTCCCACATGTGCGACTGGAAGATCGGCTCGCCGCCGCGCTTGACCTCCTCCTCGGAGGCCTCGATGAGCGGGAGCACGAAGTTGTCGAGCGCGTTCTTCGGGCAGTGGTCGGTGTGGAGCGCGACCGTGACCGGGTAGTTCTTCGCGACCTCGCGGGTGAACGCCGCCATCGCGAGCGCGCCCGAGGCGCGCGCGGTGCGGGTCTGGCCGGCGAAGTAGTCGGCGCCGCCGGTCGTCACCTGGATGATGCCGTCCGAGCCGGCCTCGGTGAGGCCCTGGAGCACCGCGTTGATCGTCTGCGAGCTCGAGACGTTGATCGCCGGGAAGGCGAAGCCGCGCTCCTTGGCGCGATCGAGCATCTCGGCGTACTGGTCGGGCGTGGCGATGGGCATTGGCGACTCCTAGCTGGTGGCGGGATGCGCATCCCGCCGGGTCATCGACGGCCGGTCGGGACTCGGCGATCCGCAGTCTACCGAGCGGTGTTCACCGGATTCCGAACGCCCGCCACTACGCTGGACGAAGCGCATCGTTCCCGTGAGAAAAGGGTAAATCGTGACCGAAGCACAACTTGATCTTCACCCCGACCGCAACCTCGCGATGGAGCTGGTGCGGGCCACCGAGGCCGCCGCCATCCGCGCCGTCCCGTGGATCGGCCGAGGCAACAAGAACGCGGCCGACAAGGCCGCCGTCGACGCGATGCGGGCGTTCCTCGCGACCGTCGAGTTCCAGGGCGAGGTGGTCATCGGCGAGGGCGAGAAGGACGAGGCGCCGATGCTGTTCAACGGCGAGATCGTCGGCAACGGCACCGGGCCGCTCTGCGACATCGCCGTCGACCCCATCGACGGCACGAGCCTCACCGCCGCCGGTCGCCAGAACGCGCTCTCGGTGATCGCCGTCGCCGACCGCGGCTCGATGTACAACCCGAAGGACGTCTTCTACATGGAGAAGATCGTCACCGGCCCCGCCGGCAAGGGCGTCATCGACCTCGAGCGTCCGATCGGCGACAACATCCGCGACCTCGCGAAGGCCCTCGACAAGGACATCGAGGACATGAACATCGCCGTGCTCGACCGGCCGCGCCACGAGCAGCTCATCGCCGACATCCGCGCCTCGGGCGCCGGCACCGAGCTGCTGCTCGACGGCGACGTCGCCGGCGGCATCAACGCCGCGCTGCAGGACGGCCGCATCGACATGTGCGTCGGCATCGGCGGCACCCCCGAGGGCGTCATCACCGCCTGCGCGATCAAGGCGCTCGACGGCGTCATGCAGGGCCGCCTCTACCCGCGCAACGACGCCGAGCGCCAGGCCGCGATCGACGCCGGCCACGACCTCGACCGCGTGCTCACCCAGGACGACCTCGTCACCACCGACAACACGTTCTTCGTCTGCACCGGCGTCACCGACGGCGGCCTCGTGAAGGGCGTCAACCGCGAGCGCGAGCGCATCACCACCGACTCGGTCGTGCTCCGCGCGAGCACCGGCACCTTCCGGCGCGTGCAGGCCGTGCACCGCGTCGACAAGTGGCTCAAGGCCGACTAGGCGCGAGCCTCGCAGCGCCCCCGCCCGGCGCCGACCCGCCGGTCCGGCCGTGCGGGAGGCGTCGTGTCGGGACCGTTGCCGTCGAGGTCGCCTTCCGCAAGTGACCCTCGTGCCGACAAGTGACCCTGCAGTGGCAGGGTCACTTGTCGTTGGGAGGGTCACTTGCTGCCGGGGCGGGCCGGCAGGTGAGCTCGCTGCGCCGGGGGACGCGCGGCGACGGCGCGGACGAGCCGCGATGGCTGCGGCGCGGCTCAGTCGCGCGATTCGGCGGCGCTCCACTCGGGGGCGGTGAGGGGGCGGGGCGTGACGCCGATGGGGCCCTCGGCGGGCAGCGGCGCCGCGCTCGCATCGAAGCCGGCGAGCTTGCGGGCGGTGGGGAACACGCGCGTCTCGACCGAGCCGACGAGGGCGTCGTACGCCTCGACCGAGCCGCGCAGCTGCCGGCCGAGCTTCACGAGGTGCCCGGATGCGGTGGCGAGCCGCCGGTAGAGCTCGTTCGACAGCTCGAGCACCTCGACGACCGAGTCGCTGAGCCGCTCCTGCTGCCAGGCGGCGGCGACGGCGCGGAGGATCGCCCAGAGCGTCGTCGGCGAGGCGAGCGCGACGTCGCGCGCGTAGGCGTAGTCGAGGAGGGCCGGATCGGCCGCGACCGCCGCGGCGAGCGCCGCCTCGCTCGGCAGGTAGGCGACGACGAGCCGCGGAGAGCCCTCGACCGCCGCCGGGTAGTCGCGGGCCCGCAGGGCATCGACGTGGCCGCGGAGCGCCTGCGCATGCTCGCGCAGCAGCCGCTCGCGCCGCTTCTCGTCATCGGCGTCGCCCGGCACCGGCACCCGGAGCGCCTCGAGGTAGCGGGCCATCGGCGCCTTCGCGTCGACGACGAGCGCGTGCGCCCCCGGCAGCCGCACCACGGCATCCGGGCGCCGCGCGCCGTCGGCGGTGGCGACGCGCACCTGCACGTCGAAGTCGACGTGCTCGAGCATCCCCGCCGATTCGAGCAGGTTGCGCAGCTGCGCCTCGCCCCAGCTGCCGCGGGCGGTCGACGAGCGCATCGCGGCGGAGAGCTGCTCGGTCGCCGCGCGCAGCTCGACGTCGGACTGCGCCTGCCGCCGCAGCTGCTCGGAGAGCCGGCCGTGCAGCTCGAGCCGCTCCTCCTCGAGCTCGCGGATCGTGCCCTGCAGGCGGTCGAGGTCGTGCCGCACCGGCGCGAGCTCGCGCAGCACCCGCTCATCGGCGGCGTGCCGCCGCGATTGCGAGTCGAGGGCGTCGCGCAGCTCGTCGGCGCGGGCCTCCGCGGCCACGGTGCGCGCCTCGGCGGCGGCGGTGCGGCCCCGGGCCGCGAGCGCGCCGATGGCGACGCCGACGGCGAGGCCCACGACGAGGGCGAGGATGAGCCAGAGGGGTTCCATGCCCGAAGCGTCGCACGGGCCTCCGACATCCGGCGGCGCCGACGCGCGAGCGCGGCGGTGCTCAGCGGGACTCAGCGGTGCCGCAGGCTCAGCATCCTGGTGATGCCGACGACGAGCGACCCGAGCATCAGCGCGACGCCGGCGCCGAACCACCAGCCGGACTCGACCCCGGAGCAGTGGGCGGTCATCCCGGCGAAGAGCAGCGAGGCGCAGGACGCGGTTCAGCAGGCCCGCCCTCAGCCGCGGCCGAACAGGCCGCCGAACAGCCCGCCGCCGCGCTTCGGGCGCGCCGCCGGCACGGGCGTGGGGCCCGGCAGCTCGTTCGCCTGCAGCCAGTCGTCGAGCGCCGACCACTCGAGCACCGTGCTCGTGCCCGACTCGCGGCCGTGGAGCGCGGCGATCTCCTCGGCGATCGCCATCGGCGCCTCGCCGTCGCGGCGGCGCTCGGCGAGCGCGAGCCGGGTGCGGGGACCGACCGGGCCCGTGAGCACGCCGGTCTCGCGCATCCCGCCGATGATCGCGTCGACGAGCGCCGCGTAGGCCGGCTCGGCGCCGGCGAGCCGGCGGCGGCGGTCGGCGAGCGCGCGCACCGCGAGGCCGGAGGCGGGCACGTCGGCCTTCGCGATCTCGAGCAGGTGGTCGTCGGCGGTGGTGCCCGCCGAGCGCTCGAGCGCCCGCACGTAGCTCTCGCCGTCGAAGCCCGGGCCCTGCCAGGCGTCGGTGTGCGTGTGCGCGATCTCGATCACCCGGTCGGCGAAGCGGGCCTCGCGCGTGCGGGCGATGAGCTCGCAGGTCGCGTGCCACGAGGCCGGCGCCTCGCCGGGCGCGGGCTCGGCGGTCGGCACGGCGTCGATCGGCCGCTCCTGCCCCCAGTACGAGAGCACGGCGCGGCGGGTGAGGTCGTGGTCGGGGTTCGCGGCGGCCGAGGCGACGAGCAGGTCGTCGGCGACGCGCTCGGCCTCGTCGGCGCGCTCGGCGCCCGCGCGGGCGAGCAGCAGCGGGCGCAGCGGCAGGTAGACGTCGCCGCCCTCGGGCCAGCGCAGCGTGCGCGCGGCGCGGGCGAGGTCGGCGGGCAGGTCGGCCGGCGCGGTCGCATCCGCCGCATCCGCCGCATCCGCCGCATCCGCCGGGGGCTCCGCGACGTCGGGACCGGGCGCGGCCGCATCCTCGGCATCGCCGCCGGCCGCGTCTCGCTCGTCGCTCGTGGCCCGCAGCGCATCCCGGGCCCAGGTGCGCAGGCCGTCGACGACCTTCGGCCCGAAGGTCTCGCGCAGCGGGTCGGTCGCGGGCGCGAGGAACGTGCGCCACACGAACTGGTCGGGGAACGCCTCGGGCCACTCGGCGGCGATGCCCTCGAGGGCGCGGCGGTCGTCGAACGCGTCGGCGAGCACCATCGCGATCGCGGCGTGGGCGTCGCGGTCGTCGCCGCCGCGCAGCGCGTTCCAGCGGTCGAGGGCCGCGCGGTAGGCGGGGTCGCCGGCGTCGGCGAGCACGGCGAGGTCGAGGCCGGCGGGGTCGATGCGGTCGGGGTGCTCGAGCAGGTGCTGCAAGTGCGGTGCGGCCATATCGGTGTCCTTCGGTGGTCGTGCGGGCGGGGATGCGCGGGGCGCGGGTCAGAAGGTCGCGTCGGCGACGAGCTCGTCGAGCGCGACGGCGTTCTCGGCGGGCACGCTGCGGATGTGCACGCCGGTGCCGCGGCTCAGCTCGGGGAGCGTGGTGATGCCGCGGGTGCGGGCGACGTCGACGACGATCGCCGCGCACGCCTCGGCGTCGGCGAGCGCGTCGTGGTGGCGGGCGAGCTCGTGGCCGGCGGCGCGGGCGGCGCTCGGGAGCGCGTACGAGGGGAGCGCGTAGCTGCGGCGCGCGAGCCGCAGCGAGCAGAAGTAGCGCAGCGCCGGCACGGGCAGGCCGCTCGCGCGGGTGGCGGCGATGAGCACGCCGAGGTCGAACGGCGCGTTGTGGGCGACGAGCACGTCGTCGCCGGTGAAGTCGAGGATGCGGGCGAGCGTCGCCCGCCAGTCGGGGGCGCCGGCGACCCGCTCGGCCGAGATGCCGTGGAGCCGCACGTTGAACGGCGCGAACTCGTCGTGGCCGGCGGGCGGGCGGACGAGCCACTCGTCGCGGGCGGCGATGCGCCCCTCGCGCACGCGCACGAGCCCGACGGCGCAGGCCGAGGCGGGGGAGCGGTTCGCGGTCTCGAAGTCGAGGGCGACGAAGTCGATGGGCATCGGGTCCATGGTGGCACGAGCCCCTGACGGCGCCCGATGCGCGGATGCGCGGGGCCGGGGAAACGGACCGCGCCGCCCGACCGCTCGTGGCGGTCGCGGCGGCGCGGAAGGCGGTGCTGCGGGGCGCCCGCTAGCGGAGCGTCGCCATCGCGCCGGCCCACTTCTCGAGCTGGTCGAAGAGCACCTGCACGTCGTCGGCGTGGCGGTCGGCCGGGGTGAACTCGCTGAAGTCCTGGAAGTCGGTGAACAGCGAGAAGTTCACGTTCTGGCGCACGTCGGCGATCTGCAGCTCGGCGGCGATGCCGCGGAGGTGCTCGATGGCGCGGGCCGCGCCGAGCGAGCCGTAGCCGATGAAGGCGGCGGCCTTGTCGTTCCACTCGGCGCCGACGAAGTCGATCGCGTTCTTCAGCGCGCCCGAGGTCGAGTGGTTGTACTCGGGGGTGACGAAGACGAAGCCGTCGAACTCGGCGACCTTCGCGGCCCAGCGCTTGGTGTGCTCGTGCTCGTACTTGCCCCAGCCGGCGGGCAGCGACTCGTCGAGCAGCGGCAGCTCGTAGTCGGCGAGGTCGACGAGCTCGTAGCTCGCGTTCTCGCGCTCGGCGGCCTGGGCGACGACCCACTCCGCGACCTTCGGGCCGAGGCGGCCGGGGCGGGTGGAACCGATGATGACGGCGATCTTCAGAGTCATTGGTGACGAGTCCTTCGGGGTGTGCGTGGGGATCTGCATGCGAACGGATCCATGCTCGCACGGTTCAGTTGTAGATACAACTAATGCGTTTGCATCCGAATCTCGAGTCTGGCGGGCGCCCCGCCGGGGCGGCGTCCGCGGGCCGCGCGGTAGACTGCACCCTCGTGGCTCTTACTCTCGGTATCGTCGGTCTCCCCAACGTCGGCAAGTCGACGCTCTTCAACGCGCTCACGAAGAACTCGGTGCTCGCCGCGAACTACCCGTTCGCGACCATCGAGCCGAACGTCGGTGTCGTCAAGCTGCCCGACCCGCGCCTCGAGCGCCTCGCCGAGATCTTCGGCTCCGAGCGCATCCTGCCCGCGACCGTGTCGTTCGTCGACATCGCGGGCATC